>JBCNOJ010000472.1:0-3616 GCA_039593925.1 Acidovorax sp. | reverse complement strand
CCCAGGCCGGAAATTCGGCAAAGTTTTTTGTGTGCGGGTTGATGGCGCGCTCAAACGTGCCGATGCCCACCTCGTAGTCGTTGCGTGTATCTACCACCACCACCCCCGGGTCGTCGATGAGGGCGTTCCAGCTCTCGGGCTTTACGTAGATGCCTGCGTTGCGCGCGGGGTTCAGTCCTGGCACGCCCAGCGTGACGATCTCGCGCTTGAGGCGTACACGCATGCGGTAGAAGGGCTGGCGCTCTGCCAGTGCCTCCTTGTGCTGCAGCGCTGCAAACCGGGCATCGCTGCGCAGCCAGGCCAGCACGGCGTGTACATCAGCCGGGGCGCCTGCAATGGTGCCGTTGATGCCCTCGGGGGCGAGCAGCAGCATGCCGCGCACGTTTTTTTCGTCGCACAGTGTTTGCAACGGCGCACGCAGGGCGGCGCAGTCCGGCAGGTCCACAAACTGGTAGAGGGCTGCAGTGAGGTAGCGGGGCGTGACCGAGTCCACGGAATTGGGGCCTTGAGCGGAGAAGAGGGGTGATGATAGCGGTCACTTTTCGTTACGATGTGCGGGTCCCAACGCTGCATCCAAGGTATCTTTTTATGGCCCAGGAACCCACAGTCAACCTGTTTCGACGGCTGGAGCAGCTCAACGGCATTGGGGCTGCGCTTTCGCGCGAGCGTGACATTGATCGGCTGCTGGAGAACATTCTGGAAGCCGCCAAGGCCATCACCGGTGCGGATGGCGGCACGCTCTACAGCGTGACGGAAGATGGCAGCGCCCTCAAGTTCGAGATCCTGCGCACCGATTCGCTGGGCATTCGCCTGGGCGGCACCACGGGCAAGCCCATCGATTTTCCGCACCTGCCGCTGCGCCATGCCGATGGCTCGCCCAACGATTCGCTGGTGGCCGCCTACGCTGCGATCCACGACCGAACCGTGAACATCGCGGATGCGTACAGCGCCGAGGGCTTTGATTTTTCGGGCACGCGCGTGTTCGACCAGCGTTCGGGCTACCGCTCGCAGTCGTTCCTCACGGTGCCCATGAAGAACCACGACCATGAGCTGATCGGCGTACTGCAGCTCATCAATGCCCGGCACTGGGAGACGGGCGAAGTCACCACTTTCTCCGAAGCAGACCAGGGGCTGGCCGAGTCGCTGGCTTCGCAGGCGGCCATTGCGCTGACGAACCGGCTGCTCATCACCCAGCTCGAACGCCTGTTCGAGTCGTTCGTGAACCTCATCAACCTGGCCATCGACGAAAAGTCGCCCTACACCGGCGGCCACTGCCAGCGCGTGCCTGCGTTGACCATGATGCTGGCCGAGGCGGTGAGCGCTACCGATGAAGGGCCGCTGGCGGGTTTCAGCATGACGGACCGCGACCGCTACGAGCTCAAGATGGCCGGCCTGCTGCACGACTGCGGCAAGATCACCACGCCGGTACACGTGGTGGACAAGGCCACCAAGCTGCAGACGCTGTACGACCGCATCGGGCTGGTGGACACGCGCTTTGAAGTGCTCAAGCGCGATGCCGAGCTGGCAGCGCTGCGTCGTCAGCTGGCCCTGCGCCCCGTGGTCGATGCGCGAGCCGAAGGGCAGGAGCTGCAAGCCCTGCAGCACGAGATCCACGCGCTGGAGGAAGACCGCGAGTTCTTGCGCCGCAGCAACACCGGCAGCGAGGCCATGAGCCCCGAAGATCAGCAGCGCGTGCGCGATATTGCCGCCATGCGCCACTGGCGCAACCCGCAGGGCGTGCAGACCAGCTTTTTGAGTGCCGAGGAGGTGGAGAACCTCACCATCCGCTCGGGCACCTTGAACCAGGCCGAACGCGACACCATCAACTACCACATCGTGGCCACCATCAAGATGCTGGAGACGCTGCCGTGGCCGCGCCATCTGAAGAACGTGCCCGAATACGCAGGCGGCCACCACGAGCGCATGGACGGCAAGGGCTACCCGCGCGGCCTCACGCGCGACCAGATGTCGGTGCAGGCGCGGATGATGGGCATTGCCGACATCTTCGAGGCGCTGACGGCGGCGGACCGGCCCTACAAGAGCGGCATGACCCTGTCGCAGGCGATTGCCATCATGTGCAAGATGCGCGACAACGGCCACATCGACCCCGACCTGTTCGAGGTGTTTGTGCGCAAGGGTGTGTACCGCCGCTACGGAGAGCAGTTTCTGGACGCGACCCAGGTCGACGAGGTGCCTGCGGACGTGGTGGCCCGGGCGCTGCAAACCGCCGCCTGATCGGGCGCCGGGCTTTGGTGCGGGGGTATGCCGTAGCCCCTCGGCAGCAATCCGTGCACAGTTGGAGGAGTGATTCAGAAATGATAGCTGTCAGCGCTTGATGGGTAAGCGCTAGAAGCCATTTTTGCTTGTATTTTCCGCGGTATTGCCCGGTTCTTGTGTCTGTTGCGCCAACCATTCAGCAAAGGCGGCCATCGCCCCTGTCACGGGCCGCGACTGCAGCCGGGTGAGCCAGTAGGCGCCGCGGTGCAGTTCTTGTGCGAAGGGTTGCACGAGCCGGCCCTGGCGCAGTTCGCGCTCAAACATGCGCACCGGCAGCAGCGCCACGCCAGCACCCTGCACTGCGGCCTCTGCCAGCGTCAGGGATGAGTCAAACACAGCACCGCGCACCACGGGGCCGGGCACGCCTGCGGCGTCAAACCACGCTGTCCACTCATCGGTGCGGTAGCTGCGCAGCAGCGGTTGGCGCGCCAGATCGGCGGGGGATTTCAGGCCATGGGCCAGTGCAGGTGCGCACACGGCGGACAAAGGCGCATCCAGCACGCGCTGCGCATGCGTGCCATGCCAGGCGCCGTCGCCAAAGCGGATCGCGTAGTCCAGGCCTTCGCCCGCCATGTCCACCCGGTTGTTGTGCGTGAGCAGGCGCAAGTCCACAAACGGGCAGGTCTGCTGAAAGTGCCGCAGCCGGGGCAGTAGCCAGCCCACGGCAAAGGTGCCGACCGCGCCCACCGTGAGCACCTCGCGCGGCCGGGTGTCGCCCAGCTTTTCCAACGCGCGTTCCAGGTTGCCAAACGACTCCACCACCACCGGCAACAGCGCCTGCGCCTCGTCCGTCAATGCCAGGCCGCGCGGCAGTCGCCGGAACAGCGGTTTGCCCAGCCGGTATTCAAGCTTGCGGATGTGCTGGCTCACGGCGGTCTGGGTGACGTGCAGTTCCTCGGCAGCCCGCGTGAGGTTGAGGTGGCGTGCGGCGGCTTCGAACGCGCGCAGGGCATTGAGCGGCAGATGCATGCGAGGGTGAAGTTTTTCTTGGGTTTCTGGACAATTATTGTCGATGGTGCTGGCAGCGCTGAGTCGATATCGTTCAGGCCTTCTTTCCACTCCACCGATTTTTTTATGCAAAGACGCCAGTTTTCCTTGGGTTTGATCACGGCCGCAACCCTTCCACTGTGGGGCTGCTCGGGCCTGGGACACGCTGCCGGCCACGGTGCTGCAGCCCGCCAATGGGCCGAGACCCTGGCCCGCATCGAACGCACCGCCCAAGGCCGCCTCGGTGTGGCGATGCTGGACACAGGCTCGGGCCTGGCGCTTGGCTGGCGGCAGGACGAGCGTTTTGCCATGGCCAGCACCTTCAAGCTGGTGCTGGCGGGCTGGATGCTGG
>JBCNOJ010000471.1:0-3631 GCA_039593925.1 Acidovorax sp. | reverse complement strand
AGGTGCTGGCCGACGCGCTGCCGCCCGGCGCTCCCGACGGACCTGTCACCGGGCGCCTGCCCATCTACCACCATGCCTACCGCGCACGGCTGGCCGACGTATTGGCAGACACCTATGCCAAGACGTTTCTCTACATGGGGTCAGACAGTTTCGATGTGCATGCCCGCGCTTTTGCGGTGGCCCATCCGCCGCAGACACGCAGCCTGAATCGCTACGGTGAAGGACTGGTGGAAGCGCTGCGAGTGCAATACCCTGCCAACCCGGAGCTGTATGAACTGGCCCAGCTCGACTGGGATCTGCGCACCCGCTTTGATAGTGCCGATGTGCCGACCCTGGAGACTGCGGCGGCCCAGGCTTCGCACACCTGGACCACCCGCCCCGGTGTGCTGCACCCCAGTGCCTTGCTGCGCACGATCACGACGAATGTCGTGGGCGTGTGGAACGCCGTCCACACTGATGAAGAAGTGCCTGAGGCCGTGGGTCTGTCCGCACCAGCCACGCTCCTGGTCTGGCGCAAAGGCCACCAGCCGCACTTTCGCACGCTCGACGTTGCGGAGGCCGCCTGGGTGCAAGCGCTGCACGCCGGTGCCTCGGTGCACGACGCTTGCGCTGCGCTGCTGGACAGCGGCCTGTGGCAGGGCGACCCCACCGTGCTCGGCGGCTGGCTCGCGCAGCTGCTGGACGATGGGTTGGTGCGAGGTGACGGGGCGCTGCAAGAACCTCTTCAAAGAGCCCTCTTCACTCCGCCGTCAGCTTACGTTCCTTGATGATGGTGGCCCACTGGGTCGATTCCTTCTTCATGAAAGCTGTGAGTTCCGCACGTGTGGTGGGTTGGGGCGTAAGGCCATGCTTGTTCAGCGCCTCCTTCACGGCCGGGTCATTCAGCACTTTCACGATCTCGCGGTTCCAGCGGTCCAGGACCGGGGCGGGCGTCTTACCTGGCGCTACGAAGGCATACCAGTTCAGAGCCTCGAAACCGGGGTAACCTGCTTCGGCCACGGTGGGAATGTTCGGCATGTAGGCCGGGCGCGTGAGACCGGTGGTCGCCAGCGGAATCAATGCACCGGATTCGATGTGGGGCAGGGCCGTGGGCGGTGCCGAGAAGTACGAGGTCACGCGCTCGCCCAACAGGTCCTGCAGAGCCGGTGCGCCGCCTTTGTAAGGCACGTGCACCATGTCGATGCCCGCGCGCTGGTTGAAGAGTTCGCCCGCCAGGTGCGATGCCGAGCCTGCTCCGGTGGAGGCGTAGTCCACGCTGCCGGGCTTCTTCTTGGACAGCTGCACAAACTCGGCCAGCGTCTTCACCCCCGCGCCTTTGTGCACTACCAGCACGTTGGGAAAGTACACGCCGCCCGAGATGGGCGCGAGGTCCTTGAACGGGTCGTAGTTGAGCTTCATGAGATGCGGCGCAATCGTGAGCGGCCCTACCGAACCGAACAGCAGCACGCTGCCATCGGCCGCTGCGTTGGCGACAAACTGGTGCGCAATGTTGCCGCCCGCGCCGCCCTTGTTGTCCACCACCACCGACTGGCCGATGTTCTCGCCCAGCTTCTTGGCGATGAGGCGCGCCGCCGCATCGGCCGCGCCGCCTGCGGCAAAGCCCACGACCAGCGTGACGGGCTTCTTGGGCGGGAAATCCTGCGCGTGGGCTGCGCCAGACAGTGTCGCGGCAGCGGTGGCAAGTGCCAGCGCGCTCATCAAGAGGGTGCGTTTTTTCATGGGGGTCTCCTTCATCGTGGGTAAAGCGGATACAAGACGAGCTACTGGTCCTCGTACAAGGGCGGTAGCTATTGGCGCTGCCCATGCGCGGGCCACCGTGCAAGGGCCGCCCCGCCGCACTGGTGGCGTCCCCCTTCCCGCGCGCAGCGCGAGAGAAGGGGGAAGGCGCGCAGCGCCACAGGGGGTTGTGTCATTTCAGTCGGCGCCCAAGCCGATGGGGTTGGGCTGGCGCTTTTCCACCGCATGGCGCAGCAGCGACGCGGTGCGGAAGATGCCGTGCGCAAACTTGCCGTAGGGCATGGTGGCAAACAGCGCCATCACGGCGCCCAGGTGCAGGCACAGCAGCAGGGGCAGCCCTGCGGTGCCGCGCGCGGCCCACAGGGCCAGGCCACTGGTGGCGGTGAGGAACAGCAGGGCGATGAAGGCGCGGTCCATGGGCTTTTGCGCGGCGTCGCCGTGTTGTGGGTGGCGGCGCAGGTTCAGCCGCCACAGGCCTGCGGTGCCCACGGCCAGGCTGATGCCGCCCGCACTGCCCAGCAGCTTGGGCAGGCTGGGCAAGTCGTACGGTGCGGGCAAGGCCAGCAGGTAGTGGTACAGCGTGGCCACGCTGGTGGCCGCGAAACACAGCATGAAGCCGTAGAAGGTGAGGTGGTGCATGCGCCTGCGCGACAGGGTGTAGGCATCGTCCTCGTTGTGGCAGCCGTCGCCATGGCCGCCGTCCAGATACTTGAGCCGCAGCACGGCGTCAGTGGCCTCCACCGTGGCGGGCGTGCTCAATGCAGCACCGCTGGTGGCGGGCGTCACGTCACGCCAGAAGCGGCGCACGCCCAGGCCCAGCGCGAGCACGGCGAACAGGAACACCGGCGCGAACAGGCCCACCAGCAGGTTGTGCGGGAAGATGCCGTAAAAGCCGCCCACCGGCGCCGTCCACAGCGCCGCCAGGTCTTGCCCGTGCAGCGCCACGGCCAGCAACAGGAACAGCGTGAGCCCCGCCACCAACGCCAGCGCCAACGTGAGGCCGTTGCGCTGGTAGAGCTGGCCCAGCGCGGGCGGCCAGGCGTAGTCGGCATAGGTCTGGCCGCGCACCTGGGCCATGGCCTGCGGAATGTTCACCGCAAACTCATGCGGCGGCGCGTACTGGCAGGCGTGCAGGCAGGCACCGCAGTTGTGGCACAGGTTGGCGATGAAGTGGATGTCGGCCTTGCCAAACTCCAGCCGCCGCGTCATGGCCGGGAACACGGCGCAAAAGCCTTCGCAGTAGCGGCAGGCGTTGCAGATCTGCAGCTGGCGCGCCACCTCGGTTTCGGGCGCAGACAGCACGATGTCGCCATTGGCCAGCGCCCGGGCGTCGCGCGCCAGGGCTTCAAGCGCTTGCATGTTTAACTCCTGTTTTTATAGCTACTTGTGCTTGATGGACAAGCGCTGGAGCCTGTTTTGATGCCAAAGCGGCTTGTGTGCCCGCGATGCGGCCAAATGCAGTGCCAATGCTCATGCCCACGCCAGCGGTGTAGCCCTTGCCCAGCACGTTGCCGGCCATCATTTCGCCGGCCACAAACAGGTTGGGGCTGGGCTGGTTGTTGAAGCGCACGGCGGCCGTGTCGTCGGTGTGCAGGCCCAGGTAGGTGAAGGTGACGCCGGGCTTGAGCGCGTAGCCATAGAACGGCCCGGTGTCGATGGGCCGCGCCCAGTGCGTCTTGGCGGGTGCCACGCCTTCGGTATGGCAGTCATCCAGCGTGGTGTGGTCAAACTGGCCCACGCGGCAGGCGGCGTTGTAGGCATCGAGCGTGCGGGTGAACGTGTCCACAGGCAGGCCGAGCTTTTGCGCCAGCTCGGGCAGCGTGTCGGCCTTCACGCCCGGAAACACGGGCGGCATGAAGCGGCCGATGGCCTTGCTGTCGATGATGGAGTAGCC
>JBCNOJ010000470.1:0-3663 GCA_039593925.1 Acidovorax sp. | reverse complement strand
GCATAGAGCACCGAAGGCACGTCCTGCAGGCTGGCATCGAGCACCACCAGTCCGATGCTCACGCCCAGCGTGAAGCTGCGCCCCTGGTACGAGGGCTCCCACGATTGCACCGAGATGCGCAATTGCTCGGCCACCGCCTGCCCCCGCGCCAGCGCACAACCTGGCAACACCACGGCGAACTCATCACCACCCAGCCGCGCGGCCCAGCCGATCTGCCGCACCTGGGATTCGAGCAGGCGCGCCACGTGCCGCAGCACGTCGTCGCCCGCATCGTGGCCCGCGATGTCGTTCACCACCGTGAAGTGGTCCAGGTCCATGAAAAGCACCACGCCGTCGCCGTAGGGCTCCTGCCCCGCAGCGGCGGGTTCGCGTGGGCGTGCCGAACGCTCGGCCAGCAGCAGGCCCAGGCGCTCGTCGAACGCAGCGCGGTTGTAGAGCTGGGTCAGCGCGTCGTGGCTGCGCTCCCACGCCTGCTGCACCTGCGCCTCGCGCGCCGCAGTGATGTCCTCCAGGATCCACACCGTGCCGCCGGCCAGCTCGCCCGGCTGCACACCACGCCCCTGCACACGCGCCCACACGGGCGTGCCGTCCTTGCGCGTAAAGCACACATCGCCGTCGAAGGTGCCGTGAGCCGCAAATTCGCTCTGCACGCGCTCGCCCAGGCGGCGGTAGTCGGCATCGGTGGTGTACAGCACGCGCGCAGGTCGACCCACCAGCTCGCCGGGCGCGTAGCCCAGCATGACGCAGGCCTGGCGGCCCACCACGTCGAGCACGCCCTGGCGCGAGATCACGATGCCCACCGGCGCGTTGTCCAGAATCGCCTGGAACTGCCCGCTCAGCGTGGCCGTGTGGGATTGTTGCTGCCGCGCCTGGCGCAGCAGACCCTGAAAGACCCGCACCAGCGCGCCCACCTCGCCTTGCGCACGGGGCCAGGGCATGTCTTCGTGCGGTTCGTCGGTGACGGTGGCCGCAGGCACCTGCGCCATGCGGCGGGCGCTGTAGGTCAGCTGGGCCAGGGGCTGCGCTATCCAGCCCATGAGGATGGCCACCACCACCATGCACAGCGCCATGCTGGCAGCGGCAAGCCACCAGGCCTCGCGCTGGGCGCCCTGCAGGGGCTCCAGCAGCGCTTGTGAGGGACTTACGCGTGCCACGATCCACTGCGGAAGCGGCATGCCTGCCATGCTCACCACATGGTCGGGCTGCACGTGGGTGATGCCCCGGCCCACCACCGGCTGGGCCTGGCTTTGCCACTGCGCGTAGACGGGTGCGAGGCCCGGTTCGTCGCGCACCTGGCCCATGATGCGGGTGGGATCGGAGTGCGCAAGGATGGTGCCATCGCGCGTGAACACGATGAGGCGCGAATCCTCGCGCGCCGGCAGAGTCATGGAAGGCGGCAGCAGCCCTTGCGATTGCAGGCGCAGGGCACCCGCCACCACGCCCAGCACCGTGCCGTCTTCGCGGTGCAATGGCATGGTGAACATCACGCGCGCTTCGCTCGTGCGCCCGGCGATCAGCTCAGACACCAGCGGCTTGCCATCCACCAGCGTGCGGCGCAGTGCGTCGCGCTCTGCCGGGTCCAGCTCAGAGGCCTTCTGCAGACGCCCGGCCCGCAGGTTCAGGCGCAGTTCTCCGTTGTCGCGGGCCACCTGCATCGCGTCGAAGAACTGCACGGCAGGGAGGCCTTGCTGCAGCAACCATTCGAGCGTGGAGGGGGAGTCGAGCATGCCGGGCGTGATGCCCGCCGCGACGGTGCGCAGCACCTTCTGGCTTTGTTCGATTTTGCTGGCCAGCAGGCGGGCGACCACTTCCACCTCGTCGGTCTGCTGGCTGACCACGCGGCGCATCGCCTCCTGCCCCGACGCCCGTGTGACCACCCACGCCGACACTGCCCCCGACACCATCACCGCCAACACGGCCACCAGCACAAGACGGAGCACCAAGGCGCCGGGCACCCACCAGCCCGGCGCATCAAGGTGCGGCGCACGGTGGTCCGGGGGTGTCATGAACACTCCAGGCAGCAGGCGCCGGTGCGGCGCAGACGTGGGAAAACAGGGCGGGCGAATGGCATCGGGTCAGGGCTGAACCAGACAGTTGCCAATCAATATACGCAGCACCTTTGGCCCCGGGCTTGGGTGGAACCCTCGGTTGCGCGCGGGGAAAAACCCTGAGAAAAATCGCTTCGCCAAAGGCGCTGCGCAGTGTTTTTCAGTGGGCGTTCAGCTCCGGAAGAAATGTAAAAAAAATGTAAAAAACAGTTTGTCTTATTTATTTTGAACAGCCAATTGCAATAAAAAGGTCGACGACTGCCCTGATGTCGTGCAGTCTGATGCTCAGCACCGCCAGCGGAGGAGGCGCTTGTTTTTCGGCCTGCCGACTTTGCTGCTTCTTTTTTCATTCGTTGATTGATCGGAGAAGTTCATGCCAGCCCTTGGTATCGCCCTGCATCCGTGGTCCCCGAGCGGCCCCTCGCCGGCCGCATTTCGGCGCCTGAAAATCCCCACCCGTTCCAGACTTCTCCGCGCCAGCTGCGCACTGGCCGTGGCGTGTGGCTTTGCAGGCCTGCCCGCAGCAGCCCAGACCCTGAGCGGCACCATGCTGGCGCAGATCCAGCTGACCGCTGGGTGCATGATTGCGGGCAGCTCGGGCGCTGCGACCGGGGTGGACTTTGGCCTGATGGATTTCGGGACTTGGCCCAGCACCTTCGTGGGTGTGGCCACGGCCACGGCCAGTGGTGGCGAGGGGGTTGCCGGCCCCACCCAGATCGTGTGCTCACCGGACGTGCTGGGCATCAACATCGAGGTGGGACCTGGCTCGTACCAGGGGTTGGGCGGGGGCATCGGCACGGGCACCCGGGCCATGCGCAACGGCAGTACGGCGGCCTACATTCCTTATGACGTGTACCGCGACACCTCCTACCTGCAGGCCTATCCCACCGCCGCGGCTGTGACGGGCATCCCGGTGCCCGCCAATGGCGCGGCTTTTGCCCTGCCCGTGTATGGACGCGTCAATAAGACGTCCCCCGTTGCCCTGCCTGCCGGGGTCTACAGCGACACCTTGCAGATCACGCTGACCTACTGATCACCCACCGCGGGGGGGCTGCACACGGCCCACCCGCCACCTGCGGCAAGACGCCGCCGTTGCTTTGGGAGAGCTACATGACGAAACCGCAGACGCACAAGGGTGCGGGGGAAGAGCCGTACCTGCCCACTACAGCAGATGGCTGGCAGTGTTGCTGCACGGCCGCCCCCCCGCCGATTGCAATAGCGAAACCGCCCAGGCCACAAGCAACAAGCTCACACTCTTGCGTGGCCGCACTGGCCGCACTCAGCGCAGTGGCCGCCCTGGCCATGCAGGGCTTGGCAGCGCAAGCGGCCACCGCACCCACCAGCCCCACGTTTTCGGTCACCGCGTCGGTGGTGCAGGGGTGCATCGTTTTTGGTGATTCTTCCCGGACCAGTGCCATTCCTTTTGGCGCCATCAACTTCGGCACCCACCCTGCGCTGGGCACAGGCACGGTCAACGCCATGGCCAGCGCCAGCATGGGCTCTACGCAGGCCCAGTTGCTTTGCACACCGGGTACCACCGTGCAGGTCAGCGTGGATGGCGGCCAGCACCTGCAGGGCACGCAGCGCCGCATGTCCGACGGGCTGGGCAGGTTCA
>JBCNOJ010000047.1:0-17147 GCA_039593925.1 Acidovorax sp. | reverse complement strand
AGCAACTTGCGGCCGAGCGCGCCGCCAGGGTGCGAGCGGGCAAAGTCCTCGGGGCGAAAGCCCCGGGCATCCAGCAGGGCCACGGCCAGCGCATCGCCCATGGCCAATTGGGCCGTGGTGCTGGCGGTGGGTGCCAGGTTCAGCGGGCAGGCTTCGCGCTCCACGCTGCAATCCAACACCAGATCGGCATGGCGTGCGAGCGTGGACTGCAGGCCGCCGGTCATGGCGATCAACGGGGCGCCCAAGCGCTTGAGCACCGGCAGGATGGCCGTGAGTTCGCCGCTTTCACCACTGTTGGAGATGGCCAGCACCAAGTCGTCGCCGGTGACCATGCCCAGGTCGCCATGGCTGGCTTCAGCAGGGTGAACAAAAAACGCGGGGGTGCCGGTGGATGCGAGAGTGGCGGCGATCTTGCGGCCCACATGGCCGCTTTTTCCCATGCCCATCACCACCACACGCCCCCGGGCCTGCAGGACCATCTGCACGGCCTGGGCAAAGACGCTGCCGACACGGGCCGACAAACCGGTAAGCGCCGCCGCTTCGATATCGAACGTTTCACGGGCCAGGCGCAGGGCCTGTTCCGGGTCAAAAGGGGGTATCACGGCGGGGGCGGGAGTCATCCGGGGATTCTATCGACCGGGCGCGGGCGGCCATCGGGCCGGCGCTTTTTGGCCAGTCGCCGCGGCGGGGCAAGCCCATGCACCCGCAAGCACGCAAATGCTGTTGCAGCAGAGTGGCGGGCTCAGCCACATCGCCACCGGGCGCTCACGGCGCAAAACGTTGCGTGGGCAGCGTGGCTGCTCGGATAGCATCCATGGGATGTCCTCTCTTGCCCTGACACTGCTTTACCTGCTGGCCGCCGTGCTGGGGGTGGTGGTGTGCCGAAGCCTCAAGCTGCCGCCCATGCTGGGTTATCTGGCCGCGGGTGTGCTCATCGGCCCTCACGCGCTGGCGCTGGCGCAGAACTCCGAAGGCGTGCGGCACCTGGGCGAGTTTGGCGTGGTGTTCCTGATGTTTGCGATTGGCCTGGAATTCAGCCTGCCCAAGCTGCGCGCCATGCGGCAGCAGGTGTTTGGCCTGGGTTTCATGCAGGTGGCGCTGACGATGGCCGTGGTGACGGCTGCGGCGCTGGCGCTCTCCAACTGGGTGGGCGGCGTTTGGGACATGGGCTGGCAGACGGCGCTGGCGCTGTCGGGCGTGATGGCCATGAGCAGCACGGCCATCGTGGTGAAGCTGATGGCCGAGCGCGCAGAGCTCGAGAGCGAACACGGCCGCCGCGTGATGGGCATCCTGCTGTTCCAGGACCTGGCCGTGGTGCCGCTGCTGGTGCTGATCCCCGCGCTGAGCTCGTCGCCCGACCAGTTGCTCACGGCCCTGGCCTGGGCGCTGCTCAAGGCCACCGTGCTGGTGGCGCTGCTGCTCACGGGCGGCCAGCGGTTCATGCGCTGGTGGCTCACGCTGGTGGCCCGGCGCAAGAGCGATGAGCTGTTCATGCTCAACCTGCTGCTCATCACGCTGGGCCTGGCATGGCTGACGGAACTGGCGGGCTTGAGCCTGGCGCTGGGCGCCTTCATTGCGGGCGTGCTGGTGTCCGAAACCGAATACCGCCACCAGGTGGGCACGGACATCCGGCCCTTCCACGATGTGCTGCTGGGCCTGTTCTTCATCACCATCGGGATGATGCTGGACTGGCACATCCTGGTGGACCGCTGGGCCCTGGTGCTGGCGCTGCTGACGGTGCCACTGGTGCTCAAGCTCGGAATCATCCTGCTGCTGGCACGCGGCATGGGTGCGACCACGGGCGTGTCGCTGCGCACCGGGCTGTACTTGGCGCAGGCGGGCGAGTTCGGCTTTGTGCTGCTTTCGCTCACGCAAAGCAACGGGCTGGTGCAGCCAGCGCTGATGAACCCCATCCTGGCGGCGATGGTGCTGTCCATGTTGGCCACGCCGTTTCTCATCATGTACAGCAACCGCATCGTGATGAAGCTGGTGGCCAGCGACTGGCTGCAGCAGTCGCTGCAGATGACGACCATCGCGCGCAAATCCATCAACACCAGCAAACACGTGATCATCTGCGGCTACGGCCGCTGCGGCCAGAACCTGGCGCGCATGCTGGAGCACGAAGGCATTCCCTACATGGCGCTGGACCTGGACCCGGACCGCGTGCGCCAAGCGGCCGCCGCTGGCGATTCCGTGGTCTACGGCGACGCCACGCGGCTGCAGGCGCTGATGGCGGCCGGCTTGCTGCGCGCCAGCGCCGTGGCGGTGACCTACATCGATGTGCCCGCGGCGCTCAAGGTGCTGGGCAATGCACGGTCGCACGCGCCGCAGGTGCCGGTGGTGGTGCGCACGCAAGACGACCTGTACCTGGACAAGCTGCAGGAGGCTGGCGCTACGGAGGTCGTGCCCGAGGCGATTGAAGGATCGCTCATGCTGGCGAGCCACGCGCTGGCGCTGGTCGGCGTACCCATGCGCCGCGTCCTGCGGCTGGTGCAAGACCAACGCGATGCACGCTACAACCTGCTGCGCGGCTATTTCCATGGAGCGGACGACGACACCGTGAACGAACGCGACCAGGAGCGCCTGTCCACCATCAACCTGCCCCCGGGCTCCACGGCACTGGGCAAGAGCCTGGGCCAACTGGCGTTGCCCGCGATGGGGGTGCGTGTGGTGAACCTGCGCCACAGCACCGGCCACATGGGTTCTGCCACCGACGACGCACTGCTCGCGGCGGGAGACACGCTGGTGCTGTCGGGGCACCCCGCGGCGCTGTCGCTGGCGGAGGACAAGCTCTTGCGGGGGTAGGGCGCTTCCTCATTCACGATCCCCCACGCGCTGACAATCCCTGCGGTACAGGCGGTTCCCGCCCTCGTGCGTGGTGCGTGGTGCGTGCCAACGAACGAGGCATACGCCAAAATTTAGCTAAAAATGGGCTCTGGCGCTTATCCATCAAGCGCTAACAGCTATTAAATCAATAGCAAATCAAAGCCCCACCGCAGGCCCGGGCCGCCCAAACAGGTACCCCTGGAACCGCTGGCAGCCGTTGCGCAGCAAAAAGTCGCGCTGGCCTTCGGTTTCCACACCTTCGGCCACCACGTCCAGGCCCAGACTGCGGGCGAGGGTGATGATGGTGCAGGCGATGGTGGCGTCGTTGGGGTCGGTGAGCACGTCGCGCACAAAGCTCTGGTCGATCTTGAGCTGGTCGAGCGGCAGGCGCTTGAGGTACGACAGCGACGAGTATCCGGTGCCAAAGTCGTCCAGCGAGAAGCCCACGCCCTGCGTGCGCAAGGCCTGCATCTTGAGGATGCTGTCCTCCACATCGTGCAGCAGCAGGCTTTCCGTCAACTCCAGCTTGAGTTGGCGCGGGTCGCAACCGGAGTCGCGCAGCGCGGTGAGTACCTGCTGCACAAAGTCGGGCTGGCGGAACTCGTGCGCACTCACGTTGACGGCCACCGTCCAGGCCGCCGTGGCGGGTGCCCGGGCCCACTGCGCCAGCTGTTGGCAAGCCATGGCCAGCACCTGTCGGCCCAGGGGCAGGATCAGCCCGGTCTGCTCTGCCAGCGGGATGAAGTCGCCCGGGGTCACCATGCCGCGTTGCGGGTGGTTCCAGCGCACCAGGGCTTCGGCACCCAGGACCTGCCCGGTGGCGCTGACAACCGGTTGGTAATGCAGCACAAATTCCTGGCGCGCCAGGCCCTGGCGAATGTCGCCCTCCAGCACCGAACGGGCCGAGGCGGCCGCCTGCATGGCGGGGTCAAAAAAGCACAGCGTGTTGCGCCCCTGCGCCTTGGCCTGGTACATGGCGAGGTCGGCCCGCTTGAGCAGCTCTTGCGCGGGCAGCTGCAGGTTGCTGAACAGGGCGATGCCGATGCTGGGAGTGCTGTGCATTTCGCTGCCATCCACCAAGTACGGCTGGTTCAACGCGAGGAGCACTTTCTGCGCCACGGCCTCCGCTTCCACGGCCGCCTCGGACGCCTGGGGGTTCAGCCCCTGGATGACCACCACAAACTCATCGCCACCCAGCCGGGCCACAGTGTCGGTGGCCCGCACGCTGGCGGCCAGACGCTGGCCTACCTGAACCAGCAGCCGGTCGCCCCATTCGTGGCCCATGGTGTCGTTGATGCCCTTGAAGTTGTCCAGATCCAGAAACAGCAGCGCTCCGTGGCTGCCATCGCGCAGGCTCGCCGTGGCGGCGCGCTCCAGCCGATCCATCAGCAAGCGCCGGTTGGGCAAGCCGGTGAGTTCGTCGTAGAAAGCCAGGCGCTGGATCTCGGCCTCGGCCCTCTTTCGCTCGGTAATGTCGCGCGCCACACCCCGGTAGCCTGTGAATTGGCCTTCGGCATCGAAAATCGGCTCGCCACTGATGGAGACCCACACGGTGGACCCATCGGGCGCCAGCCGCTGCATTTCAAAGTCGTGGAACACCTGGTGCGCTTGCAGAACCTCGCGGTGCTCGCGCCACTGGCCTTCGCTCACGAAGGTGTCTGGCAGCTCCCAGCGTGCAAGTCCGTAGTGCATTTCGTCGGGCACGCCGGTCACCCGATGGGGGTTGCCATCCAGCCGCACAAACCGGAACTGCGCGTCCTGCTCCCAGTACCAGTCGGACGACAGGTGCGTGAGGCTGCGCCAGCGTGCTTCGCTCAGGCGCAGTGCGTCCAGCGTGCTTAGATAATCGGTCACATCGGTGAAGGTTCGCACCCGCCCGCCCTGTGGCAGGGCGCGGGTGCGCACCTCGATGAACCGCCCAGCACGGGTACGCCGCACGTACACATCCGGCATGGTGAGGCTGCCGCCAAATGCGGCGTATTCGGCCGCCACATACCCACGCGCCGTCGGCTCTATGAGCTGGAAGTCGGGGCCAAAATCGCCCCGCTCGGTCTGGAAGCGCACCACCTCGTCCACCCGCGGCTGTTGGGCCAGCAGGTCTTCAGGCAGGTCCAGCAGCTCCAGATAGCGCTGGTTGTAGACGCGGATACGGCCCTCGGCATCCACATTGGTGATGCCTTGCGAAACGCTGGCAAGGGTGATCTCCAGCGCACGGGTTTTTTCGGCCAGCAGGGCCGTAGTGCGGGCCAGTTCGGCCTCGGCCACGGTGCGGGCCAGGGCAGCCCGACGCGCCACCTCCAGCTGCCCCACGGTGCTCAGCAGCGGCTGCAGAAACTGCACGTCCGCCGGGGTGTAGCCCCCTGGCCGATTGGCCAGCCCCACCATGGCCACCAGTTCGCCCGCGGCATGGATCGGCAGGCCCAGATAAGTGTGCATCGCCGGGTGGCCCCGGGGCACGCCGGCAGCGCGCGGGTCGTTGGTGGCATCGTTGGTCAGCACGGGTTCGCCGGTTTGCAGCGCCGCGCCCACCAGCGAGTGCAGGTTGTCGAACACCATGCCTTCCTGCGCATGCTGGGCAAACAGCGCGCGCGAGGCGTCGTCCCAGCTGATGTCCGTCATGGCATGCACGCGCAGGAAGGGGTGGCCGTCTTCGGCGCGCTGCACTTGGCCCACCACGCCAAAGGCGCTTTGTGTGAGCGACATCAGCTCCTCCAGCAGCGACTCGAAGGCAGCACGCGGGCCAGCGCTGGCAATGAACACCGCCTGTGCCCGCGAAATGGCCTGCAGCAAACGGTGCTGCCGGGCAAGCAGCGCATCTGCGGCGGAACGGGCGCGGGCGCTGGAGTGGCGTTCCAGAACGGCGTCAATCTGCGCGGGCAGGGCAAGCAGGTAATCGAGCGCCGGGTCCTGCACGGCGAAGTCGTCAAAGCCGTGGCGCATGGCCTGTGCAGCGTGGGTTTCCGCCCCTGTCCGCACGATGATGATGGCAGGCACGTCATCCAGCCCGTGCAGCAAGTCAAAGGCACCACCGCCCAGCGTGCTCTGTGTCGCCAGCACGATATCGGGCCTGTGCTGCTGACAGTAGGTTCGTGCGTCGGCCAGCGATGCGCACACATCCACCCGCCACCCCGACCAGGGGTCCGCCAGCGCATCCACCACGGCCTGTGCGTGGGTGGCGTCGCCTTCAATCAACAGGACCGAGATGGGCATGGGTCAGTCACCAAGGATGAGGGCATCGCCAAGGGATGTAACAACAGAGAAACATTATGGGGGCTTGGGACGGTGCGTGGGGGCTTGCAGGCGCACTTGCGAGACGGGGCTGTTTACACTCCTGCACTTCGTTTCGGCACGACTTGCTGTTCACCGAACCCGCGCCAAGCCAGCCCCATTTCGCAATCAGCCTTCTATGCAGCCACTCAGCGTCAACGAATACCTTCGCCAGCACATCCGCACCGTGCCGGACTGGCCCGCACCTGGTGTGCAGTTTCGCGACATCACCCCGTTGCTGCAGGATCCCAAAGTGTTCCGTGTGCTGATCGATGCCTTTGTGCACCGCTACATGGACAAAGCGCTGCGGCCCGACGTGGTAGCGGGGCTGGACGCCCGTGGGTTCATTCTGGGTGCCGTGGTGGCTTACGAACTCAACGTGGGCTTTGTGCCGATCCGCAAAAAGGGCAAGCTGCCGTTCACCACGGTCGAGGAAACCTATGAGCTGGAGTACGGCAGTGCGACGGTGGAACTGCACACCGATGCCGTCAAAAAAGGCGACCGCGTGCTGCTGATCGACGACCTCATCGCCACCGGCGGCACCATGATGGCGGGCAAGAAGCTGCTGGAAAAGCTGGGCGCTACCGTGACCGAGGGCGCCGCGATTGTGGACCTGCCGGAACTGGGCGGATCAGACCGGTTGCGGGAGTCGGGCCTGCCGCTGTACACGCTGGTGGACTTCGCGGGGCACTGAACTCGGCAAAAGCGCCCCCTTGTTCACCCGAGCTGTGTGGGGCCGGCTCAGTTCAGTTCGCCGTACTGTGTGCTGCTCAGGTCCTGCGCGGGGGTATCCGAGCCGGGCATTTCAGTGTCTTCAAAACCCGTGGGCGCAGGGGGCAGCAAAGGGCCCGAGCGCACCGCCACCCCCGGGCGCGCTGCGGCAGCCGTTGCCACTGCAGCGCCCGCTCCGGCGCTGGCGGCATTGGCCAAAGCGCGTTTGAAAGCCGCGACTTCATCGGCCTCGATGGGCTCAAAGCGCTGGGGCGCCCTCTGGGCTGCCGCCGCCGTAGGCAGCAAGGGAGAGGCGGCTGAGGTCGCGCCAGCAGCAGCCCCCGCGGCGAAGGGGGGACGTGCAGGCGCAGCAGACGGCTGCGTGGGCACAGGGCGCGCTGGTGCGGACGGCAAGGCAGACCCAGCTACCGGCGCCGAAACTGTGGGAGCCAAGACAGGCGCCGCGGCGACGGGCGGACGGCGCACCGCCGCAGGCGCTGTCGCGGGTTGCAGGCCGACGCCGTGGGGCGCCACGCCTCTTTGCGGAATGCCGACGGCCACGTGGTCGTTGATGCGCCAGTACACCGCGGTCACCAGGATGTCGTAACGGGTTTTGGCGGTCTGGGCGATGAGGGCCTCAATCTCGGACAGCCGCACCGTTTCACCGCCATATTCGCGGGCCAGGTCCATCATGACCAGAAACTGGCGGCCCCGCTGGTCCAGCGACAGCACCTTGAACTTGTAGCTGGCCGACAGCACCCCGGCGCGCACCATGGCGTCCCGCACCACGGTGTAGAGCAACTCGCGGCGCTCCATGCGCTCGTTTTTTCGGTTGGCCGCGTGCTCCGGGGGAATGGCATCAGCCAGGGGCTTACCCTGGCGGCCCGCGGCGAGGGGCACCGTGGCATCCGCGTTCAACAGGCCAGAGGGTTCGCCCGCGGCGCGTGGCTTGGGGGGTGCAGGTTTGCGGCTGAACCAACTGAACAGGGACATGGCTTGCTTTCTGGGGACGGCTCTTCGAACAGCACCTGGGGACGGTCAAATCGAGTGTACCGCGCGTCGCCCTTGCATCAGCCGTTGAAAAACGCGCGTGGCAGAACCTTGCTGCAGCCTGTCAGGTGGCCGCAACGCGGCGGCGGCGGTTGCCCAGGCGCTTCGCCAACACGGCACCTGTGGCCATCACCAAGCCCAGGGCAATGGCTGGCTGCCGGTTGCTAAGTTCGGTGTAGCGGATGGCGGTCAGGCTCCAGAGCTTGCTGGGCGCGCTGGCCTGCACGGTGGCGCTGCGCGCACGGTGCGAAAAAAACGCACCTTCGCCGACCACCGAGCCTGGGCCCACGATGGCCAGGCGCAGGCGTTCTTTTTCGTCCTGGTAGTGCACGCTGAGGCTGCCGCTTTCCACCAGATAAAGGGTGCGGTCGTTGGAGCCTTGGGAGAAAAGGATCTGGCCCGCTGGGAGTACCACGGGCAGCAGATACGACGAAAGAACGTCCCATTGCGCGGGAGTCAGCGGGTTGGTCATGCTGTCGTCGGCACTGGCCTGGGTGATAGCGTCGATCAGACCGTGCAGGTCGACCTTGGTGGCAGCGGACGTGGAAACATTCATGGTGCGCCGAAAGTAACCCTGTTACAGATTGGGCACAAGCGCTGTTTACGTCCGTTTACAACATATGCGGACCAGCGGTCGCTATTTACCGATGCAGAAGCTGGAAAAGATAACGCCCAGCAGGTCATCCGAGGTGAATTCGCCGGTGATGGCGCTCAGCGCGTTCTGCGCCAGCCGGAGCTCCTCGGCCAGCAGGTCCAGCGCTGGCCCCTGGGCCTGCAGTTGGTCGGCGGCCTCCTGCAGGTGGGCAGACACCGCCTGCAGCGCCTGCACATGGCGCGCCCGGGCAATGTAGATGCCCTCGGGCGCCGACTGCCAGCCCGCCACATCCAGCAACAGCTTGCGCAACCCGTCCAGACCTTGCCCCGTGCGGGCCGAGAGGTGCACCGCCGGGCGGTCGGCGCTGGCGGAGGGGTTGGCGCCCGCCGCACAGTCCAGCTTGTTCCAGACATCGATCACGGGGATGTTTTGCGGCATTTTTTGCCCCAAGGCGCCTTCGATATCTACGTCAGCAGCTACATATTCAGGAGCACGCTGCCGCGACAGATCGTGCAGGAACAGCACGGCGTCCGCCCCGGCGATCTCGTCCCAGGCGCGGGCGATGCCAATGCGCTCGACCTCGTCGCTGCTGTCACGCAGACCAGCGGTGTCGATGATGTGCAGCGGCACCCCCTCGATCTGGATGGTCTGCTGGACCTTGTCGCGCGTGGTGCCGGCAATGGGCGTGACGATGGCCAGCTCGGCGCCAGCCAGCGCATTGAGCAGCGAGCTTTTGCCTGCATTCGGCTGCCCGGCAATCACCACTTTGATGCCCTCGCGCAGCAGGGCACCCTGGCGCGCGCGCTGCATCACCGAGGCCAGGGTCTGCTGCAGATTCGATAGCTGGCCATGCGCATCGGCCTTGCGCAAGAAGTCGATTTCTTCTTCAGGAAAATCGAGCGTGGCCTCCACCAGCATGCGGAGGTGGATGAGCGCGTCGCGCAGGCTATGGATTTCGGCCGAGAACGCACCGGTGAGCGAGCGGCTGGCGCTGCGGGCTGCGGCCTCGGTGCTGGCGTCGATCAGGTCCGCAATCGCCTCGGCCTGGGCCAGGTCGATCTTGTCGTTGAGGAAAGCCCGTTCAGTGAATTCGCCGGGCTGGGCCACGCGCAGGCCCGGCAGGCAGGGCTGTCCCGTGGCCGGGGAGGTGGCGGCGCCCGCCTCCAGGCAGCGCGCCAGCAGCAGCTGAAGCACCACGGGGCCGCCGTGGGCCTGCAACTCCAGCACATCCTCGCCGGTGTAGCTGTGCGGGCCGGGGAAATACAGCGCCAGCCCCTGGTCGATGGCCTGGCCTTGCGCATCCCGAAAGGGCAGGTAGGTGGCCTCGCGCGGCTTGAGGGTGCGGCCGCACAGCGCCTGCACCAGCGCCTCCAGCCCTTTGCCCGACACCCGCACGATGCCGACCGCCCCGCGCCCGGGGGCAGTGGCGATGGCAACAATGGGGTCGTGGTGGCGGGCAAGCATGGGCAGGGACTTTACAAGGTGGGCAGAAAAAAGGCCGCTTGCGCGGCCTTGGAGGGATCAGTTCGTGGATGTCAGCGTTGCCGCTGCCGCATCACTTGAACTTGGGCAGATTGAACTGCGGTGGCACGCCCATGCGGGTGTTGATGATCCACTGCTGCGCAATCGACAGGATGTTGTTCGTCAGCCAGTACAGCACCAGGCCCGCTGGGAAGAAGAAGAACATCACACTGAAGATCAGCGGCATGAACCACATCATCTTGGCCTGCAGTGGATCTGGCGGCGCGGGGTTCAGGGCCGTCTGCAGCAGCGAGCTGGCCGTCATCAACAGCGGCAGGATGAAGAATGGGTCAGGCGTGGAAAGGTCGTGGATCCAGCCGATCCAGGGCGCGTTGCGCATTTCCACGCTGGACAGCAGCACCCAGTACAGCGCGATGAACACGGGGATCTGGATCATGATGGGGAAACAACCGCCCATCGGGTTGACCTTTTCCTCGCGGTAGATCCGCATCATCTCCTGCTGCATCTGCTGCGGCTTGTCCTTGAGGCGCTCGCGCATCTCCATGATCTTCGGGTTCACGGACTTCATCTTGGCCATGCTGGCGTAGGCCTTGGCATTGAGCCAGTAGAAGGCGATCTTCAGCAGCAGCACCAGCGCCACGATGGACCAGCCCCAGTTGTTCAAGAGCTTGTGCAGCTGATCGAGCAGCCAGTACAGCGGCTTGGACAGGATGGTGAGCCACCCGTAATCCTTGACCAGCTCCAGATTCGGGTACAGCTTTTCCATCATGGTCTCGACCTGTGGGCCAGCGAACAGACGGGCGTCGAGGGTCTTGCTGGCACCGGGCTCAATGCTGCCCAGCGGCGCCAGCATGCCCACCGAGTACAGGTTGGTATCGACCTTGCGGGTGAACAGCTCGCGCTGTACGCCGTCGGCCAGCAGCCAGGCGGTAGCGAAATAGTGCTGCACCATCGCCACGTAGCCATTGCTGCTGTCGCGCGGAATGTCGACCTTGCCGTTCTCGATGTCCTTGAACTCGATCTTCTGGTACTTTTTGGCTTCGGTGAACACTGCGGGGCCCGTGAAGGTGGAATAGAACGACGACTCGCCTGGCGGCTTGTTGCCGTCGCGCACCAGTTGCAGGTACAGCTGGGGCGAAACGGCCGCGCTGCCGGTGTTCACCACCTCGTGCTTCACGGCAATGTCGTAAGCGCCGCGCTTGATGGTCCAAATCTTGGCGAGCTTGAGCCCGCCCACCTCGGGCGATTCGAAGCGAATGCTGATCTCGTCCTCGCCCTCCTTGAGTTCACGCGGGCCGGGCACCACGGTCATCATGGTCTTGTGCGTGGGGAACGTGCCGCCAATGAGGCCCGTCTGCGCTACATAGACACGCTGTGCGCTTTCGTCCAGCAACAGGAAATTGCGGTTCTTGTCGGCCATGTCAGCGTGCTGCAGCAGCTCGGCGTGCGTGAGCGAGCCGCCCTCGCTGTCGAACGTAAGGCGGTACAGGTCGGTCTTGACCTCCACACGTTCGCGCGCGGCAGGCGCTGCTGCGGGGGAAGGCTGGCCCGGCACGGAAGACGCGCCTTGCTGCGTGGCCGCAGCCACCGGCACGCTGGAGACAGGCACGCTGGCAGAACCCGTGGCGCCCGACGCGGCACCGGCCGGGGCCTGCGCGGTTGCCACTGGCGCGGTAGGGAAGAACGTGGCCTGTTTACCGTTGTGCAGTTGCCACTTGTCCCACAGCAGAACCATGGAAAAGCCAAAAATCACCCACAGGATGGTGCGGCGAATGTCGTTCATGAAGACTTCTTTGGTGAGGATGGTTGGGTGGAAGAGGATTGTTGCAGCCGCGAAAAAAGCCTCATGCTGCGCGGCAGTTCTTGCGGGACCGGGTCATGGCCCCCTTCACACCAGGGGTGGCAGCGTAACAGCCTGCGCACAGTGAGATAGCTGCCTGCTGCAGCGCCATGCTGTTCCAGCGCCTTCAGCGAATAGACCGAACAAGTGGGCTCAAACCGGCAGGCAGACCCCAGCCAAGGGCTGAGAAACAACCGATAGCCCCTGACCACGCCTATCAGCAATCGCTGCATCATGGCGCCACCGGTACGGCCGTCACCGCCGCTGGAATCGCCGCTGCAGCTTTTGGAGCCACCGGCACATCTTGCGCAACAGCACGCCGGGCTGCATAGCCAAACAGCTGCAGCAGTTCGGCACGCACCGCCTGCTTGAGCTGGTCGGACGTCGCACTCACAAACTGCTTGCGGTCGAAAGTGCTGCGCAGGCGCACCACATGGGCCGCTGGCGGAAGCCGCTGCTCAAAGGTAGCGCCCACCGTGTAGATCTGCCGCTTGATGGTGTTGCGCGTGACCGCCCGGCGCGCCCAGCGCTTGGGGACCATGGCGCCCAGCCACACGCCCTTCACGGCAAACAGGGCCTGCGGCCCTTGCACGGAAGGCAAGGAGCCGGGCCCTGTGGGTTCGACGCTGGCTTGGCTGGCAACAGTGGCGCCGTCAGCGCTCAGCACCAGGCGGTGCAACGCAAAATGCGCTGTGCGGGAGACAGTGCCCCCCGCCATGGCGGCCTGGAATTGCGGACGGGTTTTCAGCCGTTGCATGCAGGCACCCCGTTTGGAACCTGACGGAACAAACCGGGGAGCGGGCCGTCAGTCAACCGAGCTGACAGGCCTTAGACGGCCAGGCGCTTGCGGCCCTTGGCGCGGCGTGCGTTGATAACTGCACGGCCGCCGCGGGTCTTCATGCGGACGAGGAAACCGTGGGTGCGCGCGCGGCGCGTCTTGGAAGGCTGGTAAGTACGTTTCATGGTGCTATTCCTTGAGGTTCAGTTCCGGACTGCTGCTCCTGAACCCCTGCCAAGGCCCACTAACGGGAAGGCAGAAAAACGGCGCGCCGGGTTAAATCACCCTGAACACATTCAGGGAAACCCGAAATTATCGCAGGCTTGATTAACGCTGGCAATGCCTTTTAAGGCCCTTTCGCCCGAGGATCGTGTCACAAGCAGGCCGGCACTGAGCGGCCCTGGCACGTGAGCGCAGCTAATTTGCGCACGCGAAGCCTTCCCCTGAGGACCGCCGGTAAATTGTGGATAACTCCTTGACAAGCTACAATGCGCGGCCCGGACCCGTTCCTCCTATCCACAACAAGAATCGCCCTGAAATGACCGAGGAACCCTCACGCAGCTCCCAGCAATCAACCGGCGCAGACGCTGGCCAGGGCCTGTGGCAAGCATGTGTAGAGCAATTGGCACAAGACCTGCCCGAGCAACAGTTCAACACCTGGATCAGGCCCCTCATTGCGCAGGTGGCGGAAGACTTTTCCAAGGTCACCGTGCTGGTCGGCAACCGTTTCAAGCTCGACTGGATCCGCGCACAGTATGCCGGGCGCATCGCCGCCCTGCTTGAAGGACTGTATGGCCAACCTGTGACCCTGGAGTTAGCGCTCGCTCAACGCGAATCCGTTGTCCGCACGTATGCTCGGCCATCAACACCCGAGCCATCAAGCCAAGCCCCTACAGCCGAGCCCACGTCCAGCAGCGGCGATGAAGCACCCGCAGGCGCCTTCCGCAACCGGCTGAATGCCGCCCTCACTTTCGAGACTCTGGTGGAGGGCACGGCCAACCGCATGGCACGCTCGGCCGCCATGCATGTGGCGGGCATGCCCGGCCACCTGTATAACCCGCTGTTCATCTACGGTGGTGTGGGCCTGGGCAAAACCCACCTGGTGCACGCTGTGGGTAACCGCCTGCTGCAGGACAAGCCCGACGCCAAAGTTCTCTACATCCACGCCGAACAGTTCGTGTCGGATGTGGTTAAGGCCTACCAGCGCCGCACCTTCGATGAGTTCAAGGAGCGCTACCACTCGCTCGACCTGCTGCTGATCGACGACGTGCAGTTCTTCGCCAACAAGGACCGCACACAGGAAGAATTCTTCAACGCGTTCGAGGCCCTGCTGGCCAAGAAGTCGCACATCGTGATGACGTCGGACACCTATCCCAAGGGCCTGGCCAACATCCACGAGCGGCTGGTATCACGCTTTGACTCCGGTCTGACGGTTGCCATCGAGCCGCCCGAGCTTGAAATGCGCGTGGCAATTTTGATCAACAAGGCGCGCGTTGAGGGCACCGAGATGCCCGAGGAAGTCGCGTTCTTCGTCGCCAAGAACGTGCGCTCCAACGTGCGCGAGCTCGAAGGTGCGCTGCGCAAAATCCTGGCGTACTCGCGCTTCAACCAGAAAGAGATCTCGATCCAGCTGGCACGCGAGGCGCTGCGTGATCTTCTGTCCATCCAGAACCGGCAGATTTCTGTGGAAAACATCCAGAAGACGGTGGCCGACTATTACAAGATCAAGGTCGCCGACATGTACAGCAAGAAGCGCCCGGCCAGCATTGCCCGGCCGCGCCAGATTGCGATGTACCTGGCCAAGGAGCTGACGCAAAAGAGCCTTCCCGAGATCGGAGAATTGTTCGGCGGGCGTGACCACACCACGGTGTTGCATGCGGTCCGCAAGATTTCCGGCGAGCGCCAGCAACTCACCGAACTGAACCAGCAGCTGCACGTGCTGGAGCAGACGCTGAAGGGCTGAGGTGGAGCACCTCAACAACCGCCTTCAGCGCCCCTTGCAAGGAATGCGTGCTTTGGCGCGGCCAAGGGGGTGTCCGCAGGTCATGCAACGGAAAACTGTTGCCGCAACGGTATCGCCCTCCCAAAAGGGCAAAATGGCGGGTTATAGATAGAGATAGCAGGGGGAGGCACGACCTGTGCCGCTGTCCACGCACCGTCCCAAAACCACAAGAGGTTGATGACATGATCGTCCTGAAGGCAACACAAGACAAGGTTCTCGCGGTTCTGCAGTCCGTGGCTGGCATCGTGGAGCGCCGCCACACGCTGCCCATCCTGGCCAATGTGCTGATCCGCAAGACGGGCAATGCCCTGCAGCTGACGACCAGCGACCTCGAAATCCAGATCCGCACCACGGCCGAGCTGGGTGGCGACACCGGCGACTTCACCACCACGGTGGGTGCGCGCAAGCTCATCGACATCCTGCGCACCATGCCGGGCGATCAGACCGTGAGCCTGGAATCGCAGGCATCCAAGCTCGTGCTCAAAGGCGGCAAAAGCCGCTTCACGCTGCAAAGCCTGCCGGCAGAAGACTTCCCGCTGGTTCAGGAATCTGCCGCTTTCGGCCCCGTGTTCGCCGTGCCCCAAAAGACGCTGAAGGACCTGCTCGGCCAAGTGTCGTTCGCCATGGCGGTGCAGGACATCCGCTACTACCTCAACGGCATCCTGTTCGTGGCCGAAGGCAAGACGCTGAGCCTGGTCGCCACCGACGGCCACCGCCTGGCCTTTGCAAGCGCCACGCTGGATGTGGAAGTGCCCAAACAGGAAGTCATCCTGCCGCGCAAGACCGTGATCGAGTTGCAGCGCCTGCTGAGTGACGCGGGCGGCGAAAACCAGCCCCACATCGAGATGCAGTTCGCCAACAACCAGGCCAAGTTCACTTTTGGCGGCATGGAGTTCGTCACCAAGCTGGTCGAGGGCAAGTTCCCTGACTACAACCGCGTGATCCCCAAGAACCACAAGAACAGCGTCACTCTGGGCCGGGCCCCGCTGCTGGCCAGCCTGCAGCGCACGGCCATCATGACCAGCGACAAGTTCAAGGGCGTGCGCCTGAACCTGGAGCCCGGCACCCTGCGCGTGGCATCGAACAACGCCGAGCAGGAAGAGGCGGTGGACGAGCTCGACATCGACTACGGTGGCGACACCATCGAAATCGGCTTCAACGTGACCTACCTCATCGACGCTCTGGCCAACATGGGCCAGGACATGGTGAAGGTGGAGCTCTCGGACGGCAATAGCTCTGCGCTGCTGACCATCCCTGAGAACGACAGCTTCAAATATGTCGTGATGCCGATGCGCATCTGACATTGAAACCAGAGCGTGGCGGCCCGCACGCAACCGCGCGGTTGCCAGGCCCTACACTCCAACACTATCGTATTGATAGCTGCTAGCGCTTGCTGGATAAGCGCTAGACGCCAATTTGACTCATATTGAAACATTGGAAACCCCGGTTTCCACGGACTCCAAGGCCACCATGACCGCTGACAACAACCTGCCCGAGCAAGCACCTACCGGCACTGGTGAGCCTTTTGAGCCCGTTGCGCCCAAGATCGACACCAACCAGGCCGGCGCCAGCGAGAGCTACGGCGAAGGCGCCATCACCATCCTCGAGGGCCTGGAGGCCGTGCGCAAGCGCCCCGGCATGTACATCGGCGACACGAGCGACGGCACCGGCCTGCACCACCTGGTGTTCGAGGTGGTCGACAACTCCATCGACGAAGCCCTTGCAGGCCACTGCGACGACATCGTCGTCACTATCCACACCGACAACTCCATCAGCGTGACGGACAACGGCCGCGGCATCCCGACCGGGGTGAAGATGGACGACAAGCACGAACCCAAGCGCAGCGCTTCAGAGATCGCGCTGACCGAGTTGCACGCAGGCGGCAAGTTCAACCAGAACAGCTACAAGGTCTCGGGCGGATTGCACGGCGTGGGCGTGAGCTGCGTGAACGCGCTCAGCAAGATGCTGCGCCTGACGGTGCGCCGCGAAGGCAAGGTGCACGTGCTGGAGTTCAGCAAGGGCGTGGTGCAAAACCGCATCGTGCAGGTGGTGGATGGCGTCGAGGTCTCGCCCATGCAGGTGCTGGACGACACCGACAAGCGCGGCACCGAAGTGCACTTTCTGCCCGACACGGAAATCTTCAAAGAGAACAACGAGTTCCACTACGAAATCCTGGCCAAGCGCCTGCGCGAACTCTCGTTTTTGAACAACGGCGTGCGCATTCGCTTGAAGGACGAGCGCAGCGGCAAGGAAGACGACTTCTCCGGCGCGGGCGGCGTGCGCGGCTTTGTCGAGTTCATCAACAAGGGCAAGACCGTTCTGCACCCCACCTCGTTCTACGCCGCAGGCGAGCGCCCAGCCGAGAGCTACGGCGGCATCCCCGGCACGCACATTGGCGTGGAAGTGGCCATGCAGTGGAACAGCGCGTACACCGAACAAGTACTGTGCTTCACCAACAACATCCCCCAGCGTGACGGCGGCACCCACCTGACCGGCCTGCGCGCCGCGATGACCCGCGTCATCAACAAGTACATCGAAGAAAACGAGCTGGCCAAGAAGGCCAAGGTCGAAGTCACCGGCGACGACATGCGCGAAG
>JBCNOJ010000469.1:0-3667 GCA_039593925.1 Acidovorax sp. | reverse complement strand
CGCGTCCATCAACGACATCGCCAGCGTCTACGTGGAAATCAATCGCGTGTTCATGGCCGACGAAGACTGGCAGCTGGGCGCAAGCTTGGACGCGCTTGATGACCCGCTGCACGGCAGCTACGGCGCGCTCGCCGGTCATGCCGCCACCACGGTGGTGTGGCGTGACATCGCCCACAGCCGCGAGGCACTGGGCCGCGAGACCACGCGCGCTTGGCTGCGGTCCAAACTCGATCAGGACGGCAGGTTCAACGGTCCGGTCATCCAGCCTCAGTTGACGGCACTGTCGATTGGCCAGGGACAGACCTACTTCGAGATCGTCATGGAGATCTTCGGCAGCCATCCGCAGATCACCCTGGTGCCAGGCTGAGCACTCTGCAGCAACTAGACCCCATCAGCTCAAAGCTTGGCCAGGGCCACGCCCAGACGGCGTGGGAACGCCACTTCGCTGGCCAGGTGCCATGCGCGTGCATTGGCGCCCAGCCGGGTCCACTCGGCCTCATCCATCGCCAGCGCACGCTCGACGGCCTGTTCCAGCGCCTTCTCATCCACATGCCAGGTTCTGGACAGATGGCAGGGCTCGCCCTCGTGCGCGGCGACCAGGATACCGCGGCTGTCGTCGATCATCTGGTTCATCGGCGCGCCGTCGCAGGTGATCACCACCGCGCCGCAGCTCATCGCTTCCACCAGGTAATGGCCCCAGCCTTCGGTCTGCGACAGGCACAGGTGAAACGCATGTTCGTTCTGCAGGCGCTGCACCTCTTGGTCGGGCAGCCGCTCGCGGACGATCCGCAGGTTCGCGGCCCCGCCCTCATCTTCGTCCGAAGGGCCGCCGCGCAGGATGGTCAGCAAGGGCCACTCAGGGTGCCGCTTCCAGACATTGACGAGTGCAGCCGTCCCCTTCATGCGACTGGTACCGGCCGCATGCAGGAAGCTGCGCGGTCTGCGCGGCACCGCTGGGTCGTAGCGGTCACGGCTGCAGAAACCGACTTCCAGCGCGCGCATGCCCAGTGCGTTGAAGATGCGCGTGGCTTCTTCGGTCTTGGTCAACAACGCATCGAACCGCGGCAGGATCCGCAGGCTGCGTGCGGACACCCATTCCGGATTCGGAATCAACAGATTGACCTCGGCCAGTCCGAAGCTTGCCGGCCGGACATGCTCCAGCGAGATGTTGATGTCGAACCGGGCTGGCGTGCGCCCCAAGCTGAGCCACGAGGCCAGCAGCCTGCGCAGGCGCATCCCGCGCAGTTTCCAGGCACCACCATTGCGCACCGCGTCCAGACGGCTGACCGTCACCGTGTGCCCGAGCTGCTGCAATGAGCGCTCGATCACCTGGATGTCATGGGACAGGCCACGCAGGTTGTCGGCGGCCAGTAGATGGATATGCGCCATCAGGACGGACTCCCTGGCCGATTCAGGTTACGCGCCGGCAAGGCGGTCGCCATCATGAAGCCCAGCACCAGGTAGAAATAGAACGAATGCGGCATCGCCCGGTAGAACACGTTGTCCGTGAACGCCGAAAGCGCATAGACGATGACCACGGCAAGTCCGGCGATGGCGATCGTCGCGGTGATGTCGTCGGCGTGGCCGAGGCGCCGCACGAAATGAATGCCGGGCAGGATGAAGACCAGCAGCATGATCAGCAGCAACGGCACGCCACCGGTCACCGCCGCTTCCAGGTACTCGTTGTGCGGGTGGTTGTAGCGGAAGATCGACTCGGACACCTCGCCGCGGGCGATGCCCTCACGTGCATAGCTACCGAACTGGTTCAGGCCCACCCCCGCCACGGGATGCTCGGCGAAGGCGTCGACCGCCACGCCCCACATGGCGATGCGCTCGCGGACCGAGCCGACCTCGTTTTCCTGGTTGAAGCCGGAGATCTCGCCACTGACCTCACCGAAGCGCTGGATCACCTCGTGGTTCAGCACCGAGGTGGCGCCGACCACGCCGATGGCCAAGGCACCGACGAAGACCAGTGCCCCCCGCCAGCGCCGGGTTCGCCGGACGTGCACAACAATCACCATCAGCATGGCGGGAATGAACGCCAGGATCGGCCCGCGACTCTGCGCCAGGATCGAGCCGTAGACGCCGACGGCGATGGCCACGCCGTGCAGCCAGCGTTCGGCCGGATGCACATTGGGCTGGATCAACCGGATGACCGAGAACAACGCCATGCACAGCGTCACCATGGTGAACTCGATGGCCGTCCATTCGCCGCCACTGAAACCGTGCGCGCGTTCAAGACCCATCACGTGGTGCTGCACGATGCACGACCCGCCGAAGACCAGGGTGGACACGGCGAAGATCTTCCAGATCAGGCGCCAGTCCAGCGCAGTGGCGAACACAGCAGCGGTACCCAGGTAGAGCAGTGTCTGCGCCGGCAGATCCAGCTCGTTCCAGCGCAGCCCGTGCCAGAGGATGCTGTAGAAGGCATAGGCCAGGCGCAGGAAGCAGACGATCACGATGAACCGGGCGATGCGGTAGCGCAGGCGGACATCGGGCTGGCGGCGAATCAGAACCACGCCGGTGACCAGCAGGGCCAGCAGCAGCACCGCCTTCAGCAAGGTGTTGGGTGCGGAGCCGGCAAGCGGAACGATGGCGACCAAGATGCTCAGCAGGACGGTACGCCAAGTGTAACGAGGTTCGGCGGCCATGCAGGCTGCAGTCATGCTTGTTCTTTCCATCAACGCCCGCCCGGGGACAAGTCGCCCCGTTTTCCATGGAGGCCGCTTGGCGGAGATCGCCGGGGCTGACACTACCGTGGGACCCGGGGGAAATCAACCAAAGTGCCGGGGCAGAGGCGCAGGCGTTGGCACACGGACAGCCTCCGGGCCAAGCGCGGGTGCCGCGGATCATCGACCGCCCCAGGTCGCTACACTAATGACCTCTCCGGCCATGCCTGCGCGTGGTCACGCCCCGACGCCCTGCCCAAGACGCGAAACGCCCCAAGTGACTGATACAAAAGACAACACCAGCAACGCCAAGGCGTCCAAGGATCACACCCCGCTGATGACGCAGAACCGCTAAAGGAAGATCGTAGTCTTTAAGAGCCTTGTGCAGCAAGCTTCTTCGGCATCGCTTACGAGATCAGTGCTCCGACGCAACATCACCGCAACAGGGACTGCGTGGCTGCTCCTGATGCTTACAGCGCGGCCCTGCTGATCCAATGCTCGCCCCAAACTGGCTTCCGCACTGAATGAACCCTCGTACCTTGATCAAGGATCAAGTGTTCCGCCCAGGCCCCAGGCGATTTCTGCCAGCATCAGAGCCTGAACAGTTGCTCCAACCTGAAGATCGGCCCTAGCCCGCACAGACCTGCAACGGCCACAATTCCCGCCGTTTGCCCAGCATTATCTTCGGCAAAAGCCTTGGTTGGATCGCCCACCGAGGAGGAGCCACTTGTCGTTCGACGCCCAAGACCCAAACGGCATCTGTGGCTGCAGCCGATGGGCCGACGTTCTCTTTGAAATCACTCAAAGGGGGCCCTGAGCCAACGGAAGCTGAGTGTAATACCCGCTTTGGATCGGCCCAGTCCCAGCCAGCCAACGCCAGTGAGGCGAAAGCGGATGGGCATGACCAAAACCAATGACTTCACATGGCGAGCGGAAGTGCCCCCCCCCCCCCCCAAGACTGCAAGGTCGCTGTTCTGGTGGACTGCGACAACGTCAGT
>JBCNOJ010000468.1:0-3721 GCA_039593925.1 Acidovorax sp. | reverse complement strand
CCCGGCACGGGCTGCTGGGCCAGCGCGGCGTGGATGCACTGGGCCACGGCCTGCGCCTGCTCGACCCGCGTCGCGGGCAGCAGGGCCAGAAATTCCTCGCCGCCCCACCGCCCCACCACGTCGGCCGCGCGGAACACGTCGCGGCACAAGGCCGCAAACAGCTGCAGGGCCTGGTCACCCACGTGGTGACCGTGTACGTCGTTCACGCGCTTGAAGTGGTCGATGTCCATCATCAGCAGACAGGCGGATCCGCCGTCGCGCTGCAGCAGTGCAAGCTCCTGCCGCAGCCGTTCAGTGAACGAGCGGCGGTTCGCCAGGCCGGTGAGCGCGTCGGTGTGGGCCAGCACAGACATCTGGCGCCGTGCTTCTTCCAGCTCCACCAGCATCTGTCCCTGGCGGTCGTTGGCGCGCTTGAGCTCCAGCAGCCGCACCACCTGGCGCGCCAGGGCACACAGCATGTCGAGCACGTCGGCCGAAAGCACGCGCGGATGGTGGTCCAGCACACACAGGGTACCCAGCACATAGCCGTCGGGTGTGACGAGCGGCGCGCCCGCATAGAACCGCAGCGGGTTGGGCTGCGTGACGATGTGCATGCGGCAAAAGCGCGGGTCCTGCGCCAGGTCGGGCACCATGAACACGCCGGTCTGACGCAGCGCGTAGCGGCAGACCGATTGGTCCAGCGGCGCTTCGGCCGGCATGCCGCCCAGCGCGGCTTTGAACCACTGCCGGTCGCGGTCAACGAAGCTGATGAGGGCTACGGGAGCCTCGCACACATGGCCGGCAATGTGTGCCAGCTCGTCGTAGGCAGGCTCCATGGGCGTGTCGAGGATCTCGTAGCGCTGCAGCGCCATCAGGCGCGCGGCGTCGTGCACCACCGCGTCTGTGGGGTCTTCGGAAGCAGCGGCAGATGAGGGAGAAAGTGCGGTGCTGTGGTCGGGCATGGCGCATGGCGCTGCAGGAGGACGGAGGCCTGGCAGCATGCCACACCTGCTGCGCCGTCGCATCCGCAAAAGCCTGCGCGCCGCGCGGTCACCCGGATTCGCACCCGTCGGAAAAAAGACACTGCAGCGCCGATGCCGGAGCCCCTGGCGAGCCGCTCTATTCCGTACTGTTCCGTACCGCTCCGCAATATTTCGCGCTATGCCGCCACCGGCGCTGCCTCGGCTTTGGCCGCTGCGTGCTCACTGCAGGTGGCACCGCCACAGCCGTGAATCAAATCACCCGGCAGGGCCTGGGGCGCTTGCACAACGCCGGTGGCGGCGTCAAAGCCCACACGCCGCAGGTGCAATGCCAATGCGGCGTCCATGCTTTGTGCATGGGCTGGAAACCACAGCGCGAGCTCACTCGCCATCGCGCGCAGCACCGCGAGGTCGCCCTGCTGCGCGCGCACCAGGCCTTCGCGCATCACCTGCAGCACCACCTTGTGCTGCATGCTGTGGCAGTTGCCAGACGCAAACCGGGTAGAGGCCATCCACGCGTCCTCCTGTCCAAAGTGGTGCTCGGTGTGCTCCACCAAAGCGTGCCAGGCAGACACCAGGTCTGCGTCGTCGGCGCGATCTACGGCCGCCAGCAGATCGACGAACTCACGGTGCGTGTCGTCCATCAGCGGCAGGTCCAGGAGCAGCGCGTCAGTCCATTCGAGTTGGGCCATGGATATCGATCCCCTCTGCCAATCTGGCAAAAAACTACAGGACAAGGAAAAGGAAGGCGGCAGCGTAGAGCTTTCCTCGTGGTCGTGGTTTGATGCAGGTCAGGCCAGGTGGCATGAGCCAGCCCAAAAAAACGCCCCGCACAGGCGGGGCGTTTTGGTGCAGAGGCTAGGCCGCTGATCAGCTCTTGCCGTACATGCGCTTCATGTCGTCCACACAGGCCGACTTGGCATTGCCCGACATCGCGTCGCAACGCTCCTTGGCAGCCTTGTAGTTGGCATCGTTCTTTTCAGAGTTGGCTTCCTTGCGGACTTCGGCCACGTTGGCAGCCTTTTCTGCGGCGCTGTCAGCAGGCTTGGCCTGGGCAGCTGCCACCTTGGCGTCTTCCTTGGCCTTCACGTGGGCAGCCTTGGCGTCCTTTTCACAGACGTCCTTTTCGTTGCCCTTCAGGTCATCGCACTTTTCCTTGGCGACGTCGTAGGCAGCGTCAGCGCGTGCTTCGGCAACTTTCTGGGTGTTCTTGGCGCTTGGTTTGTACTGGGATTCCAGCTCAGCCTTGGCAACCTTTTCCTTGCCCTTGGCTTCCTTCTGGCAGATGTCCTTGGCATTGGCGGTCAGGGCATCGCATTTTTCCTTGTCGGCCTTGTAGGTGGCTTCGATGCTGTCCTTGGCGGCCTTGTGCTCTTCCTTGGTCATGGCGAAGGCAGAGGTGGCCATCAGGCCAGCGGCGACAGTAGCAATCAGAGTGCGTGCGAATTTCATGGTTTTCTCCTCGGGGTCAGATAGGTATTGGGGGGATTCCATGGCCAGCAGATCGGGCCTGCCAGCCAAACAATCATCAGTCGTTGAAGCGGAAGTCAGGATGGCGGTCTTGCCATTCCTTGAGTTGCTTTTCTGCGGCATCGCGGGCGATGCCCTGGCGCTCTTGCAGCTTGCCCAGGAACTGTTCGCGCTTGCCGTCGATCACGTCGAAGTCGTCGTTGGTGAGCTTGCCCCACTGTTCGATCATCTTGCCCTTGAACTGCTTCCAGTTGCCCTTGACGGTGTCTTCATTCATGGTGTGCATCCTCAGAAAATTCGCTTCAGCCATCCACTCGGAGTGCGTGGAACTACTTGCGTGATGCGATGGAGGTCACTGTAAAAATGAATGCACGGCGCCACCGTAGGCCATGCAACGCACCACGCGTCAGCACCGGCCTACGGTCCTGACAGCGGCCACCGATGCCCGGCGACGGCGGTAGCGCCACGCCCTTTGGCAGATCTCGCAAATCTCCCGGTGCGTCACCGTGCCTTGCGACTGCACAGCGTTACAAATGCAGCCAGCCGCCCACAAAGTGTTGCAATTGCCCATCACTCGATGGAGCTGGCTTCCTGCGCTCCACTGTGCGCGTTTCGTTTGGTAACGCTTGTGTTGCCGCGCGCCACGGCGCTGTGCTGAAGTGGCGGCTGCGCGCTGTGCCAGCGCGCTTTCGCCCACGCCATTTCCCCCTGTTTTCACGCAGCCACCATGCCATACACCCACGAGGAACCTCGGGCCCACTCACGCGCGCCCGCTGACGCCAAAGGCGCGCGCCCATCCACGGCAGACGCAGCGCCCTTGGCCGCACCGGCCCACGCACCGTCCGCCGCAGCCGGGCTGCCGGGCAGTGCGCGGTTGTGGTCCGGCCTGCTGGCCTCTACCACGCTCGCCGCCTGTGGCGGCGGGGGTGGGGGCGGCGAAGGCACCACACCGGGCACCGGTGGGCCAGCGCCCGCCACCCCCACGCTCGGCAACTACGCCTTCCCCCTCGCGCGGTCCGATCAGGAAGCTGCACGCTTTCTGCTGCAGGCGCAGTTTTCGGCCTCCACGGGAGAGATCGCCGCACTGCGCACCACCACCTATGCCGACTGGCTCGACACCCAGTTCGCCACCGGCATGGGCCAACGCGGGTGGGACTGGCTGAACCAGCGCGGCTATGCCGACATCAGCAGCGACACGGCCTACTACGACAACACCTACCCCGGTGACTACATGATCTGGAATCAGCTCATGACGTCGGCCGACGGCCTGCGCAAGCGCGTGGCGCTGGCGT
>JBCNOJ010000467.1:0-3737 GCA_039593925.1 Acidovorax sp. | reverse complement strand
CGGCTCGCCCCAGATGTTTTCGGGCGCGCCAAAGCGCTCGCGCCCGTCGGCCTCGGTGGATACACCCGCCTGCAGTTCGCTGATGCGCTGCGGGTCGCAAGCGGTCAGCGCCAGCAGGCCAAAGGCAGCCGCTGCCAGGGGGGCGGCACGGTAAAAGAAGAACATGGGGGCTCCCGGTAAAATCTCGGCCGCGTGTGGAGCGGCTGGCCGCCCAGTGTGGGTGGGCCGAGGTGTGCCACACGCTCTCAACCAAGGTTAACAGTCATGTCCATTTTCCGCCGCCCCGACTACCAGTCCGACGCCACCCAGTTCATCAACCAGCTCAAGGCCAGCCGCCCCGAGCTGGACCAGCAGCAGCAAGCAGGCCGCGCCCTGCTGTGGGACAAGCAGGTCGACCGCAAGATCTGGGTGGAATACCGCGACGGCCAGGTGTCGCAAAAGCCCTACGTCTACCAGACGAACGCAGACTGATTCAGCATCAAATTGGCCTCTAGCGCTCATCCATCAAGCGCTGATAGCTATCAATTGAATAGTAATCCATGACATCTTCCCAGCGCGACGCCGAGGCCCACGACGCCCCCGGCACGCCTGCGTTGGGCGCAGGGGGCATGCCCGATGTCGTGGACCAGGTGGCTCTGGCGCGGCTCTATGGCGAGCCGCTGTTTGCCATGCCCACCGACCTGTACATCCCGCCCGATGCGCTGGAAGTTTTTCTCGAAGCCTTTGAGGGTCCGCTGGACCTGCTGCTCTACCTAATCCGCAAGCAGAACTTCAACATCCTCGACATCCCGATGGTGAGCGTCACGCGCCAATACCTGGCGTATGTGGACGAGATCCGCAGCCGCAACCTGGAGTTGGCGGCCGAGTACCTGTTGATGGCGGCGATGCTCATCGAGATCAAGTCGCGCATGCTGCTGCCGCCCAAAAAGCAGGAGGGCGGGGAGGAGCCCGAAGACCCGCGCGCCGCCCTGGTGCGCCGCCTGCTGGAATACGAGCAGATGAAGATGGCCGCCATGCGCCTGGCCAACCTGCCGCAGTACGGCCGCGATTTTTTGAAGGCGCAGGTCTACATCGAACAAAGCCTGCAGCCGCGCTTCCCCGACGTGCATGTGGTGGAGCTGCAAGAGGCATGGCGCGACATTCTGAAGCGCGCCAAGCTCGTCCAGCACCACAAGATCACACGCGAAGAGCTGAGCGTGCGCGAATACATGAGCATGGTGCTCAAGACGCTGCAGGGCCGCCGCTTTGTTGAATTTGAAGAACTCTTCGAGCCCGAAAAAGGCAGCACCGTGCTGGTGGTGACCTTCATCGCCCTGCTGGAGCTGGCCAAAGAGACGCTGATCGAGATCACGCAGGCCGAGGCCTTCGCACCCATCTACGTGCGCCTCGCCTACACGCCGGCCTAGACTGGCCCCACCGTTCACCGCCCTGGCCGGTGGCCGTGGCGCTACTCCCTTTCCTCACCCGCAAGCCATGGCATCCCACGACTTCGACGTTCTCATCGTAGGCAGCGGCCTCGCTGGCCTCTCGGCCGCGCTGCACCTGGCGCCCACCCACCGCGTGGCCGTGATCACCAAGCACACGCTGCAGGATGGCTCCAGCGGCTGGGCCCAGGGCGGCATTGCCGCCGTGTTGGCCGACGACGACAGCTTTGCCGCACACATCGAAGACACGCTGGTGGCCGGTGCGGGCCTGTGCGACCTGGCCACCACGCGTTTTGTGGTGGAGAACGCGCCCGCATCGATTGCCTGGCTGCGCGAGCTGGGCGTGCCCTTCACGCTCGAAGGCGACCAACTGCACCTGACCCGCGAAGGCGGCCACAGCGCGCGCCGCATTGCCCACGTCACCGACGCCACCGGCGCTGCCGTGCAGCGCACGTTGATCGACGTGGTGCGCAGCACCCCCGGCATCACGCTGTTCGAGCAGCACACGCTGGTGGACCTGATCACCACGCGCAAGCTGGGCCTGCCCGGCAACCGTTGCCTGGGGCTGTACGCGCTGGACAGCGACACCGACGAGGTCGTGACCTTCCGCGCGCCGCAAACCATCCTGGCCACGGGCGGCGCGGGCAAGGTGTACCTGTACACCACCAACCCCGACACCGCCACCGGCGACGGCATTGCCGCCGCCTGGCGCGCAGGCTGCCGCGTGGCGAACATGGAGTTCATCCAGTTCCACCCTACGGGCCTGTACCACCCGCACGAAAAATCCTTCCTCATCAGCGAGGCCGTGCGCGGCGAGGGTGGGCAACTCAAGCTCCCCCCCTCGGCAGGCGGCACGCGCTTCATGCTGGACCACGACCCGCGCGCCGAGCTGGCCCCGCGCGACGTGGTGGCCCGCGCCATCGACTTCGAGATGAAGAAGCACGGGCTGGACTGCGTGCACCTCGACATCTCGCACCAAAGCCCGGCCTTCCTGCAGGAGCACTTCCCCAACATCCTCGCGCACTGCGCGTCGCTGGGCATCGACATCACGAAGGAACCCATCCCCGTGGTGCCCACCGCCCACTTCACCTGTGGCGGTGTGCTGACCGACCTGGCGGGCCGCACCGACCTGCCCGGCCTGTTTGCCGTGGGCGAGGTGGCCTGCACCGGCCTGCACGGCGCCAACCGCCTGGCCAGCAACTCGTTGCTCGAATGCATGGTGTTCGCCCGCGCCGCCGCGCAAGCCATTGCAGCCGCCCCGGCCACCGAACTGCCCACCGTGCCCGCATGGGACGACAGCCGCGTGACCGATGCCGATGAGTCCGTCGTCATCTCCCACAACTGGGACGAGCTGCGCCGCTTCATGTGGGACTACGTGGGCATCGTGCGCACCAACAAGCGCCTGGAGCGCGCCGCCCACCGCATCGCGATGCTGCAGGGCGAGATCCAGGAGTTCTACGCCCACTTCCACGTCACGCGCGATTTGCTGGAGTTGCGCAACCTGGTGCAGGTGGCCGACCTGATCGTGAAAAGCGCCCAGCTGCGCCGCGAGAGCCGGGGCCTGCATTTCAGCCGCGACTACCCCGAGGTGGCGGCCCCTGCCGCCCCCACCATCCTCGTTCCTCCGGTGCCGCGATGACCTACAGCGTCAAAGAAATTTTCTACACCCTGCAAGGCGAAGGCGGCCAGGCGGGCACGCCCGCCGTGTTCTGCCGCTTTGCGGGCTGCAACCTGTGGACGGGCCGTGAGCAAGACCGTGCGCAAGCCATCTGCCAGTTCTGCGACACCGACTTTGTGGGCACCGACGGCACGCTGGGCGGCAAGTTCGAGACGGCCACCGCACTGGCCGAATTGATCGCCGCCCAATGGCCTGCGGGCGCGGGCCACCGCCTGGTGGTGCTGACGGGTGGCGAGCCCCTGCTGCAGGTGGATCGCGAACTCATCGACGCGCTGCACGCGGCGGGGATCGGCGTGATCATGGACTGGGTCCCCGCCCACTTCCCCAAGGACGAGTGGGCCGTCGCGCGCTTCGACGGCACGCCGCTGTACGAGCACGCGGACCCGCGCCGCGGCGAGCACCCCGACTGGGGCACCTACGTGTTCGACTTCGGTCAGCCACAGGTCCGCAACTTCCTGGTCGCGAACGCGCTGTACTGGCTCGAGGAGTTCCACATCGACGGCCTCCGCGTCGACGCCGTGGCCTCGATGCTGTACCTCGACTACTCCCGCACCGACTGGCTGCCGAACATCCACGGCGGACGCGAGTACCTCGAGGCGATCTCCTTCCTGCAGGAGACCAACGCCACCGCGTAC
>JBCNOJ010000466.1:0-3755 GCA_039593925.1 Acidovorax sp. | reverse complement strand
CTTGGCACCCATGGCCTCGCGGGTGCTGAACATGGCGGGCGACACCTCGATGGCATCACCCACCACCAGGGGGCGGGAGGGCACGTGGGTGCCGTTGGGCAGGCCGTCCGCACCCAGGCCGCCGTGGCCGGGGTAGTCCTTCACGCGCAGGGTGCAGGCGCCATTGATGCCGCCGGGGCTCGCCAATTGGGCGCTGGTGGGGTAAGGCGTGGGCGCGCAGACCTTGACGCTGCGGTCCACCAGCTCGCCCGGGTTCATCCAGCCATAGCCGGTGACGCCGGGGCGGTCGAACGCGCGAAAGAACGCGGTGTCGCCGGGCAGGAAGTCCACCTGGGTGTAGCGGTTCACGATGAGCGTGGGCTTGGTGACGCCCGCGACGCGGCTGTTGTCGATGATCTCCATGCCCCAGGTGCGGTTCTTGAAATACTGGGTAACGAAGGTGAGGTGCGCGCCCGGGCCTCTGTCGACCGGCTGGCCTGCGGCATCGACGGTGTCGTTGGGGCCGTAGCCGATTTCGTTCCATTCCTCGCCGCGCTCGCGCCCGTGGCGCCCCATGGCGCGGGCGCCGAAGCGGGTGACCAGCGTGCCATCGGCCAGCGTGAACTGCACCTGCTCCAGCGGTTGCTGCGCCGGCGGCAGCGGCACGAGACCCTGGCCGCTCGGGGGAAAACGCAGCGGCGCCGTGGCCTGCCCGCCCTGGGTGTTGTCGCTGCCCGGGGTTTTGAACTCCACCTCGAACAGTGAATAGCCGTATTGCGAGCTGCGGGCCACACCCTGCAGCCGGACATAGCGCGCCAACACGCCCAGATTCAGAAATTCCTCGGTGCCGCCCTTGCCGTCCATCACATAGCGCAGCTGTGCCCAGCTCTGGCCATCGTCGGAGACCTGCAGCGCGTATTCCTTGCCATACGAGCGTTCCCACACCAGCTTCATCGCGCCGATGGCGGTGGGCTGGCTGAAGTCGAACTGGATCCATGCGTCATCGACAAACGTGCTGCCCCAGCGCGAGTTGGGGTTGCCGTCGATGGCGGCTGATGCCGACATGCCGGGGTTTTCCACCGGCGAGGAGGTGGCAGCCACTGGCTTGATCAGCACGCCGGGCTGGGTGGACGCTGCCTTGGTGGCTAGGTTGGTGACTGCGTGGATGATGTTTGGCGGCTGCGCTGCGTCGGCTTCGCTCGCGCGCTGCGCCGCAGGCCCTTCGCTGTCGGCGCTGCCTCCGCCGCACGCACTCAATGTCAGCGCGGTCACGGCAGTGGCCGCCAGCAGGCGCCAGGGCGCGCCGGGTTGTGGGGTGATTCGCATGGGGTTCCCTCTCTCACTCGGGTGGTGGATGTGGGAACCATGCTACGAGTTAACCCCTAAGCCCCGCTACGCCTTTGGCGCCGAAGTCACACCCAATTGGTGAGAAATTGTGGGCAAATTGTGTCCAGCGGTTTCCGCCGTAGCGGCTTCACGCTCACTTCACAAACTTCATAGCGCCCTCACGCCTGCGCAGAACACTGCCTCCACATATCACCTGTTGTGGAGGACCTCTTGAAACACCCCCTGTTCACCAAACTCGCGGCGCTGGCTGCCGTCACTGTGCTGCTGCTCTTCGGCCTGGGTCTGATCGAAGACGTGGTGCGCGACCGGCAGCGCTACCGCGGTTTTACGGCCCAGAGCGTGGCCGAAAGCCTGGCCGGGCCGCAGACCCTGATGGGCCCGATGATCCACAGCGCCTGCGTGGAGAGCTGGGACGAGGAAACCGGCAAGGGCGATGAGCGCCGCACGGTGGAGCGCCGCCGCGAGTTCCTGCTGACCGCCATGCCCGAGCAGCTCAAACTGCGCTCGGGCGCCGCCATGGAAGAGCGTGCACGCGGCCTGCACAAGGTGAACACCTTCAACCTGAAGGCGCACATCACGGCGCACTGGGGCTCGCTGGCCAGCCTGGTGCCGCAAAGCACGGTGAAGAATTCGCGCATGCACTGCGGCGCCCCCATCGTGATGATGGCCGTGGGCGATGCGCGCGGCATCCGCACGGCGCAGCTCACACTGGGCGACCAGGCGCTGCCGCTCAAACCCGGCACTTTTCACCCCACCTACAGCCGCGGGCTGCACGCCGCGCTGCCCGAAGCCGTGCGTGGCAAGGCCGACGGGCTGGCGGCCACGCTGGACCTGGAGCTGGTGGGCACCGAGCGCATTGCCATCGTGCCGCTGGGCGGCAACACCGAGGTGCAGATGACGAGCAGTTGGCCCCACCCCTCATTCGCGGGCCGGTTCCTGCCGTCCGAGCGCGAGGTCAAGCCCGATGGCTTTTCGGCGCAGTGGCGGCTGTCGTCCCTGGCCACCACCGCACAGGCCGACATCGCCAGCGGCAGCCGCATCTGCGTGGGCGGCTACGACGACACCAGCCCCCACAGCGAATACGCCCCCGGCAGCGCCACACCGCGCGACTGCGCCGACAGTTTCAGCGTGGCCTTCGTAGACCCCGTGAACCCCTACACCCTGAGCGACCGCGCCACCAAATACGGCGTGCTGTTCATCGCGCTCACCTTTGTGGCCGTGGGCCTGTTCGAGCTAATGAAAAAGCTGCGCGTGCACCCAGTACAGTACCTGCTGGTGGGCAGCGCGCTGTGCAGCTTCTTCTTGCTGCTGGTGAGCCTGTCGGAGCACCTGTCGTTCGGGGCCTCTTACGGTATTGCCGCGACGGCGTGTGTGCTGCTGCTGGCCTACTACGCCAGCCACATGCTGGGCAGCCTGGCGCGCGGCATTCCTTTGGGCGCGGGCATCGCACTGCTGTACGGCCTGCTTTACGTGTTGCTGCAGCTGGAGCAAACGGCGCTGGTGGTGGGCGCCATCGCACTCTTCCTGGTGCTGGCGGCGGTGATGGTACTCACGCGCAAGGTGAACTGGTACGGGCTGACGCAGGGTGCCGCTTCAGCAGTTGCCCGCACCCCCAAGGCGCCGGCCGCGCCCTTGGCACAACCTTCGGAGGCCGCATGACCCCCACATCCCATTCCGCAGCGGCGTTGCCCTCGGCGGCAGCGCGGCACCACTGGGCCAACCATCTGATGGGCAGTGCAGACCCCGCCGCTCACAGATTGCCCGCTTTGTCTGCGGCCGAAGCTGCCCGCGTGCAGCGCCACCGCGACCAGCTTATCGCGGCCTTGCAGGCGCAGGACCGAAGGGCCTTGCTGTGTGCCAAGCAGGCGGTGCTGGACGCGGCATTCCGATCCACCGCGCCATTGTGCGCAGACAGCGCGGGGCACCCGAGCGATGGCGACAGCGCCCCGCCCCAGCGCTCGCCTGCACTGCGCCGCGCACTGCGCGAACTCGCCTGGCGCATGGCGGGCCTGCTGCTGCCCCGCGAGGCCCGCCGCGGGTCGGGCGGCTTGGAAATTTAAGCAAAAATGGCCTGCAGCGCTTGCCCATCAAGCGCTGATAGCTATCAAATCAATACCAATTTAGGCCAACACAGTGCGGTTGCGCCCCTCGCGCTTGGCGGCGTACAGCGCCGCGTCAAGCGCGCGCAAGGTCAGGTCCAGCGGGCGCAGCGGGTCGAACGCTGCCAGCCCCATGCTCACAGTGAGCACCAGTGGGGGCTCCACACCCGGCACGGGCTGCTGGGCCAGCGCGGCGTGGATGCGCTGGGCCACGGCCTGCGCCTGCTCGACCCGCGTCGCGGGCAGCAGGGCCAGAAATTCCTCGCCGCCCCACCGCCCCACCACGTCGGCCGCGCGGAACACGTCGCGGCACAAGGCCGCAAACAGCTG
>JBCNOJ010000465.1:0-3788 GCA_039593925.1 Acidovorax sp. | reverse complement strand
TGCTCTCGCCCGTGCTGGCGGGCGAGCAGACGATTGACGAGATCATCCTCAACGACTGGCAGTGGTACGCCGACAACCACATCACGCTGCACACCGGCTTCACCGTGACCGATGTGGACCGCGTGCGCCGCGTGGTCACCGCCACCAGCAAAGACGGTGATGTGATCACCGCCGAGTACGACCGCCTCATCATGGCCACGGGCTCCAACCCCTTCATCCTGCCCGTGCCCGGCAAAGACCTCAAAGGCGTGCTGGCCTACCGCGACATTGCCGACACACAGGCCATGATCGACGCCGCCGCAACGTACAAGCACGCCGTCGTCATCGGCGGCGGCCTGCTGGGCCTGGAGGCTGCCAACGGCCTCATGAAGCGCGGCATGACCGTGAGCGTGGTGCACGTGATGCCCTCGCTGATGGAGCGCCAGCTCGATGACGTGGCGGGCAAGATGCTGCAGAAGTCACTGGAAGACCGCGGCATGCGCTTTTTGATGGGTGCGCAGACCCAGGAGCTGGTGGGCAACGCCGAAGGCCGCGTGAGCGCCGTCAAGTTCAAGGACGGCACCGAAGTGCCCGCCGACCTGGTGGTGATGGCCGTGGGCATCCGCCCCAACACCGCGCTGGCAGAAAAGATGCGCCTGCACGTAAACCGCGGCATCGTAGTGAGCGACACGCTGCAGACCACCACCGACGCGCGCATCTACGCCGTGGGCGAATGCGCGGCACACCGGGGCATTGCCTATGGCCTGGTGGCGCCGCTGTTCGAGCAGGGCAAGGTGCTGGCCAACCACCTGGCCGAGTTCGGCATTGGCCGCTACCAGGGCTCGCTCACCTCCACCAAGCTCAAGGTGACAGGCATCGACCTGTTCAGCGCAGGCGACTTTCAGGGTGGCGAGAACACCGAAGAGATCGTGATGAGCGACCCTTTTGGCGGCGTGTACAAAAAGCTGGTCATCAAAGACGACAAGCTGGTGGGCGCCTGCCTGTATGGCGACACCGTGGACGGCAGCTGGTACTTCAAGCTGCTGCGCGACGGCCGCAGCGTGAGCGACATCCGCGACAAGCTGATGTTTGGCGAGAGCAACATCGGCGACGTGGGCCACCAGGGCCAGAGCAAGGCATCGGCCATGGCCGACAGCGACGAGGTGTGCGGCTGCAACGGCGTGACCAAGGGCGCCATTTGCAAGGCCATCAAGGACAAGGGCCTGTTCACGCTCGATGAAGTGCGCAAGCACACCAAGGCCAGCGCATCGTGCGGCTCGTGCACGGGCTTGGTCGAGCAGATCATCATGTTCACCGCCGGTGGCGACTACAGCGCCACGCCCAAGACCAAGGCCATGTGCGGCTGCACCGACCACGGCCACCAGGCGGTGCGCGACGCGATCCGTGCCAACAAGCTGCTGAGCATTGGCGACGTTTTCAAGTTCATGGAATGGAGGACGCCCAACGGCTGCGCCAGCTGCCGCCCCGCCGTCAACTACTACCTCATCAGCACCTGGCCCAAGGACGCCAAGGACGACCCGCAAAGCCGCGCCATCAACGAGCGCAGCCACGCCAACATCCAAAAGGACGGCACCTACAGCGTCATCCCTCGGATGTGGGGCGGCGAGACCACGGCCGACGAGTTGCGCCGCATTGCCGATGCGGTGGACAAGTACAACATCCCCACCGTCAAGGTCACGGGCGGCCAGCGCATTGACCTCTTGGGCGTGAAGAAGGAAGACCTGGTCAATGTGTGGAAGGACATCGGCATGCCCAGCGGCCACGCCTACGCCAAGGCACTGCGCACTGTGAAGACCTGTGTGGGCAGCGAGTGGTGCCGCATGGGCACGCAAGACAGCACACAGATGGGCAAGGACCTGGAGCGCGCCATGTGGCGCATGTACGCGCCGCACAAGGTCAAGTTCGCCGTGTCGGGCTGCCCGCGCAACTGCGCAGAAGCCGGCATCAAGGACGTGGGCATCATCGGCGTGGACAGCGGGTGGGAGATGTACGTGGCCGGCAACGGCGGCATCAAGACCGAGGTGGCCCACTTCTTCACCAAGCTGAAAACCGCCGAGGAAGTGTTGGAGTACACCGGCGCGTTCTGCGAGCTGTACCGCCAAGAGGGCTGGTACCTGGAGCGCACCGTGCACTACGTGGGCCGCGTGGGCCTGGACTATGTGAAAAAGCGCATCCTCGACGACCACGAAGGCCGCAGGGCGCTGTGGGAGCAGCTGCAGTTTGCGCTGGATGGCGAGCCCGACCCCTGGTTTGAATTTGACAAGGCGGCTGTGGACACGCGCCAGTTCATACCGATTGCCACGGTTTGACTCATTTTTTGAATCAAAAGTGCCTCTAGCGCTTGATGGATAAGCGCAAGCAGCTACCAAAGGAATAGCAATGAGCGAATGGAAACTGATCTGCCGCGTGGACGACATCCCCGTACTGGGCTCGCGCCGCGTGGCGCGCGACAAGGGTTTGGATGTGGCGGTGTTTCGAAACGATGCGGGCGGTGTTTTTGCGCTGCTGGATCGTTGCCCGCACAAGGGTGGGCCGTTGAGCCAGGGCATCGTGTTTGGCACGCAGGTGGCGTGTCCGATGCACAACTGGACGATTGGGTTGTGCGATGGGCAGGCGGCTGCGCCGGATGAGGGGTGCACGCCGAAGTTTGCGGTGAAGGTGGAGGATGGGGCGGTGTATCTGGATGCGGGGGAGTTGGCAGCGGTGGCAACCGATCTGGTGCGGCCGATTGCGGGTCCTGCGCGGCGGGTTGCTGGGGTTTGAGGTGGTTGGTTCTCGGCACTTTTTTGGTTCTTTGCCTTTGCAGAGGGCGGAGGCCGGGATGTCGCCCCGGCGGGCGAGTCCCTTTCTTTCGCGTCGCCGAAAGAAAGGAACCAAAGAAAGGGCGACCCTACACGCTGCGTCCCTTCGCTTCGCTGCGGGCAACCTGCGGTGCTCGCGCCCAGCGGGGTCTCGCTCGAACTCGCTCCACTCCGTTGCGCTCAGACAATCGCGAGCCCTGATCCGCTGGCCGCTGCGCTCCTCGGCGCATCCTGAAGGGAACCCAGGGGAATCGGACATCCACACGGGCCATTGCTTCGCTGCGCTGCGCTCGGCCCCGTCTCGCGGGCGCAAGCGCCACGCGCTGGGCAAATTGGGCCGAGCGCAGCGATGGCCCGTGGGCTGTTCGGCTGTTGGATGTTTGGCTCCCCACCCCCTTCTGGCTGCGCCTGCGGCGGGGCGGTTGCGGGGTGAGCATGGGCGTCGGAGCGCCCATGCCTCGTTAACTGACTTGCCGTGGTTGTCCGAGCGGCGCGCGCTAGCGCAAAGCGAGTTCCACGGCGCACCCCACAACCGCCACGACGCAGGTTGCCCCTTCGCACCGCGAAGGGGTCGCAGACTGGGGGTCGCCTTTTCTTTGGTGACTTTCTTTTGGCGACGCAAAAGAAAGTTACTCGCATGCCGGGCGACTCCCGGCCTCCGCCCGCAACCCAAGCATGCTCTTCAAACCAGCACGCCCAGGTTTCGACAAGCTCAACCCGAACGGGTCGGGGAGTGCACCGGCTTCGACGGGCTCAGCCCGAACAGATCCCGGGAAGATCGCAAACTACAAAAACAATAGCTACCAGCGCTTTACAGATAAGCGCTAGAGGCCAAAAACACCTAAACCCCATGCCATGCAAGAAACCCAATCCACCTGCCCCTACTGCGGCGTAGGCTGCGGCGTGATCATCGAATCCGAAGGCGCACAAATCACCGGCGTGCGCGGCGACCCCACCCACCCCGCCAACTTCGGCCGCCTGTGCACC
>JBCNOJ010000464.1:0-3792 GCA_039593925.1 Acidovorax sp. | reverse complement strand
CGCACGGTGTGCACGGACTTCACGATGTCGCGGACGGAGGCCTGCTGGTCGCGCAGCTCGTGGAGATAGCCGTGGCGCCCGCCGCCGAGCCCCGCCGTGGGGACCTGGCTGGCGATCGCGAGGACGGGCGCGGAGGCGGCGGCCGCCTCCGCCGTTGCTGGGTGTGCATCCCCCGCACCGGGCCCGGCAGAGCCTCCCAGCCACCAGACCACGGCGGCCGTGGCGAGGGCCAGGACTGTGGCGGCAACCGCCCAGGTGCGCAAGGGCTGGGCCATGGCTTACAGGCCTTGCTGCTTGAGGCGGTTGGCGTGCTGGCGGTACAGCGTCACCGGGTCGGTGGAGAACCAGTCGCGCAGGCCAAGCAGCTGGTTGACTTCGTCGAGGTGGTTCTGGCGGTAGTCGCCCAGGTGTTTGCCTAGGCGTGACGAGCAGGCTGACACCAGACCGTCGTTGGCTTCGCCAAAGGTCAGGCTCAGCGTGGCCAGCAGCGCGTCGCTGGCGTCGAGCACGTTGGTCAGGGGCAGGGTGCCGGTCCAGGAGTAGTAGCGCACGCCGTTCACCAGCTCGGCGCCGTTGCCGCAGCCAGAAGTGGGCACGCCTTGGGGGAAACGGCTGTTGAACTTGGCCGAACCTGCCGTGGTCAGCGAGTCCAGCGCCGCCGTAGGCATCTGGGGTAGGCCGGTGCCGCCGGAAGTCAGGTTGATCAGGCCCACCAGCGCCTTGGCGGCAGCGTTCGCCACCGTTTCAGACACCGAGCCCGCGGGCGCCACGCCGCGCAGGATGTCCGCCACGCGCGATCCCCGGTTCACCCCTCCGATGGACGTGACCGACGCCACCAACTGCGGCGCCACGCCGGCCACATAGCGGGTGGTGGGGCCACCGTGCGAATGCCCCACGAGGTTCACCTTGGCCGCACCGGTGATCGCGAGGATGGTCTTGACCTGCGCCAGCAACTGCTCGCCGCGCACCTCGGTGCTGTTGGCGGCCGACACCTGGGCCACGTAGACCTTGGCGCCGCCCTGGCGCAGCGCATCGGGGATGCCGTAGAAGTAGTCGATGCCCAGGGCTGAATCAAAGCCGAAAAGCCCGTGCACCAGGACGACGGGATACCGCGTTTGCGTGTAACCCGTCTGTGCCTGAGCGCCCACGCCCGTCAGCAGCCACCCCGCTGTGGCTGCAAGCACCAGTCGCCGCAAAAAGCGGCTGAAAAATCCGGTCATGTGTTTGTCTCCGTTGGTATGGTTTCTTATGTTTGCAAAAACGAACGACCGTTCTTTTTTGCGAGATCAATTCTTGTATTCCGCCCCAGGAGTCACTATCGGGACATACCCGTGTGTGCATCGCACCATGCAAAAACCAAGCAGTGGTTCGTAAAATCCTGCGCCATGAAAGCCTCTGACGCACTCGACAAGCTGGACCGCGCCATCCTGCGCCGCCTGCAGGACAACGGCCGCGAGACGTACGACGTCATCGGAGAGCAGGTGGGCCTGTCGCCCAGCGCCGTGCTGCGCCGGGTGAAGCGCCTGGAAGACAGCGGCGTGATTGATCGCTACGTGGCGCTGGTGCCGCCCGAGGCCGTAGGCTTGGGCCTCACTGCGTACCTGAATGTGCGGCTCGAGAAACACACCGAGAGCCACAAACGCAATCCCATGGACCTGTTCCGCGCCAGCGTGCAGACCTGGCCCGAGGTGGTGGAGTGCGCATCGCTCACCGGCGAAATGGACTACCTGCTGCGCGTGGTGGTGGCGGACATGGCGCACTACAGCCGCTTCATCATGGACACCCTGCTTAAGCACCCCAGCGTGCAGGACTGCAAGACGAGTTTTGTGCTGGATCGGGTCAAGGCGACGACGGCCGTGCCCGTCTAGGAACCTGTTCAAAGTCCGCCGTGTTGGGAGCCGGCAAAAGTCTCGTTTCTGCGGTTGCCGTCAGAAGACGATCGCTATACGCTGCACGCGGATGGACGCCGACACAGTGCAAGCACCGCACAAGGGTCGCGTGGGCGACTTGAGCGGCTTCGCAAACCGCTGTTTTGTTCAAAAATAATAGCTATTGGCGCTTGATGGATAAACCCTAGAGGCGAATTTGGATCATATTTTGACTGGCCTCTCTTATTTTGTTGCGGCGCAGCAAAAACCTCTGGAAATGATCAGGGAAAACCCTTATATTTGCGAGCATGATCGCAACGAAAGACTGGCTCAAGGCATCCTGGTACGTCAGCAAAGGCATGCTGAGCCCGGTGACGGGCCGCCCGTCTGCCGAGAGCCGTAACAACCCGCACAACCCCGTGATGGTCCCCATACGCGCCCTTGGCCCCTCGTACCGCGAACGCATCACGCAGCACCTGCTGCAACTGGAGCCTGCGGACCGTTACCTGCGCTTTGGCTACGCTGCCAACGATGAGCAGATTCGCCGCTATGCGGAGCAGCTCGATTTCAACCGCGACGAAATCTTCGGCATCTACAACCGCCGCCTCGAACTCATCGCGATGGCCCATCTGGCCTTCTCGGAGCACCCAGAACACAAGCACTGCGCCGAGTTCGGCGTGTCCGTGCTCAAGCAGGCCCGCGGCCGCGGCTTTGGTGCGCGCCTGTTCGAGCGTGCTGTGATGCATGCGCGCAATGAAGGCGTGAACATGGTTTTCATCCATGCGCTGTCGGAAAACACGGCCATGCTGAAGATCGCGCGCAATGCGGGTGCCACTGTGCGCCGCGATGGCTCCGAGTCCGAGGCCTACCTGCAGATTCCGCCCGCCAACCTCGACACGCGCATGGCCGAGATCGTGGAGCAGCAGTTTGCCGAGGTGGACTACCAGCTCAAAAAGCAGGCCAAGCAGTTCTGGGATTTCCTGGCCAACGTGCAGGAAGTGCGCAGCGGCGTGCAGCACGCGCGCCACCAGTCGGCAGAGTAAGCCTGCGCGCTTGGGGTGGTGCCTTTGCCGCTTTGGGCGGGCCGTTGGCCTGCCGTCATGGCAATCCGCTATCCTAGTGGCTTGATTCACTACCGCACGTCCTGCACTCCAGCCAGTGTCTGACCCGCACCCCGCGCGATCTCCTGAAAAGGAAGACAAGCGCTCCTTCCTGCAGAAAGTGGCCGAGTTCATTCACCCGGGCCCTGACTCCAGAGAAGAACTCATCGAAACCCTGGCCGACGCCGAAGACAACGAAGTCATTGGCGCCGAGTCCCGCGTGATGCTCGAACGCGTCATCCGCATGGCCGACATGACGGCCAGCGACGTGATGGTGGCAACGCGCCGCATGGACATGGTCAACATCGAGGCGCCGCTGGAAGAGCTGCTGCATCTGGTGATCAGCACGGCGCACTCGCGCTTTCCGGTGTACCAGGGCGCGCGCGACAACATCATCGGCATCCTGATGGCCAAGGACCTGCTCAAGCTGCAGCGGGCGCCAGAGCTGAACATCCGCGCGTTGCTGCGCCCGGCGGTGTTCGTGCCCGAGAGCAAGGGCCTGAACGACCTGCTGCGCGAGTTCCGCGGCAACCGCAATCACCTCGCGATCGTGATCGATGAATTCGGCCGTGTGGCCGGGCTGGTCACCATCGAAGACGTGCTGGAGCAAATCGTTGGCGAGATCGAGGACGAGTTCGACATCCCCGAGGATGACGGCGACATCTTTGGCCTGGCCGACCGCACCTACCGCGTGAGCGGCGACACCTCGGTGGAGCGCGTCAGCGAGGCTTTCGACACCCTCATCCAGAGCAGCGACCCCGACGCGCATTTCGACACCATCGGCGGCCTCATCGCCCATGAAATGGGCCACGTGCCCAAGCGCG
>JBCNOJ010000463.1:0-3813 GCA_039593925.1 Acidovorax sp. | reverse complement strand
CACCTACCCACGGGCGCGATGACGGGCGGTGCCTTCCCAGACGGCATTCGCCCCATCCTCGAGGCGCACCGCCAGGGCGACATGGACCAGGCGTTTGCGCTCTACCAGCGCTGGCTGCCGCTCATCAACCACGAGAACCGCCAAGGCGGCATCCTCACGGCCAAGGCGCTGATGAAGGAAGGCGGCGTGATCGCCTGCGAGGCAGGCCGCCATCCCTTCCCGGCCATGCACCCCGAAGTGCGGCGCGGCCTGATCGATATCGCGCGGCGGCTGGACCCGCTGGTGCTGCGCTGGGCACGCTAAACGGAGCACCCATGGCGCCTGTGCGTTATCTAGTGCCCGCTGAAGCGGGCCTCATCGCCTTGGACTGGGGCACCTCCGCGCTGCGCGCGTTCCGCATGGATGCGACCGGCACCGTGCAGGAGACCCGCCACCGCCCCTGGGGCATCATGAATCTGCCCCCCGCCACCGCGAGCGTGGCAGACGGCGAGCCCGGCGCCGCGTTTGAACGCGCACTGCAAGACACCTGCGGCGACTGGCTGGCCGCCGCACCCGGCCTGCCCTTGCTGGCCTGCGGCATGGTGGGCAGCGCCCAAGGCTGGCGCGAGGCCAAGTACCTGCCGGCGCCCACCTCGCTCGATGCACTGGCGCGGGGCCTGACGCTGGTGGCGCGGCGCGACGGCCCGCCGCTGCACATCGTGCCGGGCCTGTTGCAGCAGGGCGCGCTGCCCAACGTAATGCGCGGTGAAGAAACCCAGGTGCTGGGCGTGCTGGCGGGCCTTGCACTGCCTGCGGACGCGCCCGTGCTCGTCGGCCTACCCGGCACCCACAGCAAATGGGTGCTGGCACGCCAGGGGCGCATCGAGCAGTTCCATACCTTCATGACCGGCGAGGTGTTTGCCGCGCTGCGCGGTCACACCATCTTGGGCAAGACCATGCAGGCCGCTGCCACGCCCGACGACGAAGCCTTTGGGCGCGGACTGGAGGTGGCGCGCGGAAGTAACGCCGCACTGGGCTTGCTCTCGCACATTTTCAGCACACGCACGCTGGGCCTGACCGGAACACTGGCGCCCACCGCCCAAGCGGACTACCTCTCGGGCCTGCTGATCGGGCACGAGGTCGCCAGCTTGGCCCGCGTGCAGGATCAGACACAGACCACACCCCAAACGCTGGTGCTTTGCGGAGAGCCCGACCTGTGCCGCCGCTACGCCATCGCGCTGCAGACCTACGGCTTTGCCGCCCCCACCATCGCCACGCAAGCCACGGCCACCGGGCTGTGGCAGATCGCGCTGGCGGCGGGGCTGGTCGTGGCGCCCACATCCTCGACTTCTCTATCACCCATCACCGCCGGGAGCCTGCCCGCATGAACCCGATTGACAAAGCCCTGTTCCACATCCTGCAGCGCTGCGGGCTCATCGCCATCCTGCGCGGCGTGCAGCCGCACGAAGTGGTGGCCATCGGCCATGCGTTGTACGACGCAGGGTTTCGCATCATCGAAGTGCCGCTCAACTCCCCCGAGCCGCTGGCCAGCATCCGCGCGCTGCGCGACGCACTGCCTGCAGACTGCCTGGTGGGCGCAGGCACCGTGCTCTCCATCGAGGCCGTGGCCGATGTGGCCGCAGCCGGCGGGCAGATCATCGTCATGCCCCACAGCGACCCCGATGTGATCCGCGCCGCGCGCGCCGCTGGCATGGCCTGCGCGCCTGGCGTGGCCACGCTGACCGAGGCCTATGCCGCGCTGGCGGCGGGCGCCAACATGCTCAAGCTCTTCCCGGCCGAGGCGCTGCCGCCCCATGTGCTCAAGGCCTGGCGCGCCGTCATCACGCCGCCCATGGCACTGGTGCCCGTGGGCGGCATCGTGCCCGAGAGCATTGCCCCCTATGCGGCAGCAGGGGCCAGCGGCTTTGGATTGGGATCGGCCCTGTACCGGCCCGGCGACCAGGCCCCCGAGGTGGCGCACAAGGCCGCCGCGTTCGCGCGGGCCTGGCAGGCCTCGTTTGGCACCGCCCCAGCAACCGCCGGACCTGCTCGTCCCCAATAACCCCGCATTCCGAACGCTCTGCCCCTCTCTCATGAAAATCACCCGACTCACCACGTTCATCGTTCCGCCGCGCTGGTGCTTCCTCAAAATTGAAACCGACGAAGGCGTCACCGGCTGGGGTGAGCCCGTGCTGGAAGGCCGCGCGCACACCGTGGCCGCTGCCGTCGATGAGCTGGCCGACTACCTCGTCGGCAAAGACCCGCGCCACATCGAAGACCACTGGACTGTGCTGTACCGCGGTGGCTTCTACCGCGGCGGCGGCGTGCACATGAGCGCGCTGGCTGGCATCGACCAGGCGCTGTGGGACATCAAGGGCAAGGCGCTGGGCGTTCCCGTGTCTGAGTTGCTGGGTGGCAATGTGCGCAGCCACATCAAGGTGTACAGCTGGATCGGTGGCGATCGCCCCAGCGAGACCGCCGCCGCCGCGCAAGCCGCGGTGGCACGCGGCTTCACGGCCGTGAAGATGAACGGCACCGAAGAAGTGCAGTACGTGGACAGCTACGACAAGGTGGAGCGCTGCCTTCAAAACGTGGCCGCCGTGCGCGAGGCCGTGGGGCCGAACGTGGGGATTGGCGTGGACTTCCACGGCCGTGTGCACCGGCCCATGGCCAAGGTGCTGGTCAAGGAGCTGGAGCCCTACAAGCTCATGTTCATCGAAGAGCCTGTGCTGAGCGAACACGAAGAGGCGCTGAAGGAAATCGCCCGCATCTCATCCACCCCCATCGCCCTGGGCGAGCGCCTGTACTCGCGCTGGGACTTCAAGCGCGTGCTGCAAGGCGGCTATGCGGACATCATCCAGCCCGACCCGTCGCACGCAGGCGGCATCACCGAGACCCGCAAGATCGCCAGCATGGCCGAGGCCTACGACGTGGCCCTGGCCCTGCACTGCCCGCTGGGCCCCATTGCCCTGGCCGCCAACCTGCAGCTGGACGCGGTTTGCTACAACGCCTTCATCCAGGAGCAGAGCCTGGGCATCCACTACAACCAGGCCAACGACCTGATGGACTATGTGTCTAACCCTGAGGTGTTTGCCTACCAGGACGGCATGGTCGCTATCCCTAACGGACCGGGCTTAGGGATTGAGGTGAACGAGGACTATGTGCGCGAGCGTGCGGCAGAAGGGCACCGGTGGAGGAATCCGGTGTGGCGGCACCGGGATGGGAGTTTTGCGGAGTGGTGACGCAGCACTGAAAGCGCGCGGTACCAGCCCACCTTGACCCGCGTCAAGACACAAGGCGGCACAGGCGCTTGTCCGACAGGACGCCGACTTTTTGGATGGCGAAGGCGACGGTGGCAGCGCCAAAAAATGGGCTCATCGCAACCTTCAAGGAGTTCGCCATGAATCCCCTCGCACTCAAAGCCGTGGACGACAGCACTGTGGATGCCGACCTGGCAGAACAGGCCAAACCGGGCCACGGCGTCCCTTCCCAAGACCCCAGCCCCGCTGCCCAACACGCACTTAGCCCTGAGGAGGCCGAGCGCGAGTCGAAGTCGGCACTGATGGGTGGCGGCATGATGACCGGCGCCGCTGCCGGGGCCGCGCTGGGCGTGGCCGTGGGTGGGCCCGTGGGGGTTTTTGTTGGCGGCACCGCCGGTGCCATTGCCGGCGCTCTGGGCGGCGCCGCAGTCGGCCAGGCTGTGGAGCCCGCCCCCGCCACAGACCCAGCCAGTGAGGCCCGCAAGCCGGTCTTTGTTGAAAAGGGCTGATGGCCTTGCCCGACGCCGGCTTGCGCTTTCGCTTCATTTTTGATAGCTGCCAGCACTTTATACGA
>JBCNOJ010000462.1:0-3825 GCA_039593925.1 Acidovorax sp. | reverse complement strand
GGGCGCGATCCTCGCGGTCCCGCTGACGGCCGCCGCCGCATCCAGGGCATCCTGCTGCACGTCAACCAGCACCAGATTCATGCCCAGCCGGGCGCCTATGCGCGCGCATTCCAGGCCAAAGCCCGAGCCTGCGCCGGTGAGAACGGCGGTTTTGCCTGCGAAGTTGTCGATCATGGGGTTGTCTCCTTAAGTTGATATGTACCGAGTGGTGTGTGGTTATGAGGAGGCCGCGGGCGCCGAACGCCCATGTGCCTATCTGGAAGGCCGTTCGCGCCGAGCCTCGCGCAGTGTCAGAGCCGCAGCGCGCCCCGGTTTCGAAAGGCCCACCCTGCATACAACAAGTTAGACGCGAACGCGACGAACCAGCGCTGAATCGTTGCAGGCACTGCCCTTCAGGATTTAGCGGCCCTCAGTACGTAGCCAATGCGGGGGAAGTGAACGTGCACAGTGCCCGCGCGCGGGTCAGTGCGGCGCAGGGTGTAGCGGGTGCGGGTGGCGGCGATCAGCTCGCCTTCGGTGGGTTCAGTACCAAAACTCTCGGCGGCAATGGCCACCTGGCTGCCCAGCGGGATGCCGTGCTCGTCCTGGAACACATCGTCCGTCAGCGGCAGCGGCTCCATGCCGGCGGCCACCGTGATGGCATCGGCTGCGCTGAACTTCTCCATGCGGCCATGGCCCAGCGCAGCGATGCGGTCCATCCACTCCAGCACGGCGGGCGTGGCGGCAAAGATGTCGGCCATCACCGGCACGCACTGGCGCGTGAACCACAGCGGGTGGTAGGCCGCAAAGTCGGCCAAGCAGGGCTCGGCGCCGAACAGGAACTCATGCTCTTCGGCCATGTGGGCAATGCGGCGCAGATACGAGCGGTAGGCGGCCGTGGCATCGGCCGGGCGCAGGCGTTGCATGCCTGCGCTCATCTCGCGGCGGTCCTCGCCAAACACCTGCGCAGCGGCGGGCGGCAGGTTGGCAAACAGCACGGCAGCGCCCTTGGGCTGCAGGTTGTAGGCCATGGCAGCCCAGAACAGCGTGGTGTCGGCCCACTGTGCAAACACGCGGGCCACGCCCTTGAGGTGCGGGGGGTACAGCACCGGCTCGGGCTGTTCATGCTCCAGCACGTCGCAGATGAGGGCCGAGTCGCAATAGATGTCGGCACCGATCTGCAAGAACGGCGTCTTGCGGTAGCCACCCGTCAGCGCCACCACATCGGGCTTGGGCATGACGCTGGGGATGATGACGGACTTCCAGGCTAGATGCTTGAAGCCCAGCACCGCACGGATCTTTTCGGAAAACGGGGACGAGGGGTAGTGGTGCAGGATGAGGTGGGACATGGGTTACTCCTGGGAAGATTTACGAAGTGCCCGCTGGAGCTGACACTGATGACAACGTGTGATCCTGGCGCAGCCAAAGCCAGCGCCCCCCGCGCAAGGGCCGCCCCGCCGCGCTGGGGGGCGTCCCCCTCCCGACTCACGCAGTGAGTCGAGAGAGGGGGAAGGCGCGAAGCGACTCAGGGGGAGCTTCATGCCGGCAGCGCGCGGGCCAGGATGGCGTCAAGGTTGACACCCGCGCCCAGCGTGCCAAAGCTGTAGCCCCAGTCGCCGGAAAGGCGTGAATCGCAAAACGCGCGGAACACGGCGCCGGGCGCACTGCGCAGCAGCAGGGCCGCCTGCACAGCCAGCGCCACATCTTGCGCAAGGCGGCGGGCCTCGGCTTCGGTGGTCATGGCGTCCACGCGCAGGGGCAAGGCACCTGCCAGACGGTCCAGCGCCGGGTGGGCGCCGCGTGCGGGGGCCAGTTCGGCGTCCAGCGCAGCGGCGGCATCGGCGCGGCGCACGGCGCGCATCAAATCCAGCGCCATGATGTTGCCCGCGCCTTCCCATATGGAGTTGAGCGGCATCTCGCGGTAGATGCGGGCCATCACGCCCTCGCCGCCCTCTTCCACATAGCCGTTGCCGCCCAGGCATTCCATGGCCTCCTGCGCGAACACGCTGCCACGTTTGCAGACCCAGAACTTGGCCACGGGCGTGAGCAGACGGGCCATCACGGCCTCGTGCTCACTGGTGGCCTTCTTGTCGAAGGCGCTGGCCAGGCGGATTGACAGCGCAGTGGCGGCTTCGCTCTCCAGCGCCAAATCGGCCAGCACGTTGCGCATCAGCGGCTGCTCGATGAGCTTTTTGCCAAAGGCCGAGCGCTGGCGCGTGTGGTGCAGAGCGATGCTGAGCGCCTGCCGCATGAGGCCGCTGGTGCCTAAAGCGCAATCGAGCCGCGTCATGGTGCCCATCTCCAAGATCTGCGCCACACCCCGGCCCTCTTCGCCCACGCGCCATGCCAGGGCGTCGATGAACTCGACCTCGGAGCTGGCATTGGCGTGGTTGCCCAGCTTGTCTTTCAGGCGCTGGATGCAAATGGTGTTGACGGCACCGTCCCCGCCATCCGGCAACACGCGCGGCAGGAAGAAACAGGTGAGCCCGCCGGGCGCCTGCGCCAGGATCAGGAACGCATCGCACATGGGCGCCGAGAAAAACCATTTGTGGCCGGTGATGCGGTAGCGCGCGCCCCAAGCATCGTCGCCGTCGTGGACAGCCTGTGTGGTGTTGGCGCGCACGTCCGATCCGCCCTGCTTCTCTGTCATGCCCATGCCCATGGTGAGCGCGGATTTTCGCGAGAACAGCGCCAGGCGCGGGTCGTACTGCGTACTGGTCAAGCCTTTGTTCCAGTCGGCCCACACGGCGGCGTTGCCCCGCAAGGCAGGCGTGACGGCGTAGCTCATCGACACCGGGCAGAGGATGGACGGCTCCGCCTCGGTGAACAGCATGAAGCCTGCCGCGCGCTCCACATGCGCGTGGCCCGTGTCCTGGCGCGACCAGGGCGTGGCGTGCAGGCCGTGGCGCAAGGCGGCGCCCATCAGCGCGTGGTAACTGGGGTGGAACTCCACCACATCGGTGCGGTGGCCAAAGCGGTCGTGCGTGCGCAGCTGGGGCTTGTAAGTGTTGGCCAGGCGCGCGTGGGTCAGCATCTCGGCCGAGCCCATCTCGGCGCCCAGCGCAGTGAGGCCCGCCACACCCAGGCCGGGGGCATGCAGGCGCAGCGCGTCCTGCAGCGGCTGGTTGGTGGCGAACAGGTTCACGTCCGCCCACGGCGTGCTCTGGTTGAAGACGTCATGGGTACGCGCCAGGGTGGCGGTGGGCAGGGTCATGTCGGCTCCTTCACGGGTCGGCGGGGTGAATGGTCGCGGGGGCTGCGGCGGCGTCAGCCCGCCTTCCTCAGCATTTCAACGTGCGGGATGTCGTCTTCCAGGTATTCGTCGGACACTGCCTCGAAGCCCAGGCTGCCGTAAAAGCCCCGCAGGTGGGCCTGCGCGCTGATGCGGATGTCCCGGCCCGGCCAGGCCTGGCTGCAGCGGGCAATGCCCTCCTGCATCAGCGCCCGGCCCGTGCCGTTGCCGCGCGCCTCTTTGGCCGTAACGACACGGCCGATGGAGGGCTCGGGGTAATTCACGCCCGGGTCCACCACGCGCAGGCAGGCTTGCAGCGCGCCCGTCTCGTCATAACCCAGCAGGTGGTGGGATTGCTTGTCGGCACCGTCGGGGTCCTGGTACGGGCCCTGCTCCAGGATGAAGACCTTGCAGCGCAGGGCCAGCGCGTCATGCAGCGCATGCACGCCCAAGTCGTCGAAGCGGGCCCAAACCCAACGGAGCATCATGGACGCATTCCTCGCAGCGGGACATTTAGCGAGGCCTGTGCAACTGGCGCGAACCAGGCCAGGGCCGCCGTGCAAGGGCCGCCCCGCCGCACTGGCGGCGTCCCCCCTGGGGGGGAAGGAGCCGAT
>JBCNOJ010000461.1:0-3836 GCA_039593925.1 Acidovorax sp. | reverse complement strand
AAAGACGCGACGCCATCCACCACCAGCACCCGGCCCTCACCTGACGAGTCCACGGCCGCCTTCACCAGCGTATTGTCCTCATGGCACTTCACGGTACTTACCGGACCTGCAAAGCGTGCCACGCCTCCAAAATGCAGAAACACAGGGGGCAGCACACGGAACGCGCCGGTCGCGTCGCCTTTATGGGCGACACAAAAATCACAGGTGCTGAAGAATTCGATGGGGGACTTCGCAGTCATTGCACAGGCCTTTCGAAAAACACAATGGAAAGCGCAAGCGCATCGCCAGCGCTTGCTCAACGCGTGGCGGCGGGACTCAGGGCGGTCTCCTGGTCACGAGCCACGCGGAAGCAGACAGCAACGATTGTCACGCAGCCCAGAGTGGGTAGTGCCGCCATTGTTCTGGCGGTACCCATGCGCCACGCCATACTCCACAACGCTTGTCAACACGCACGCGGCCTGGCGGCCCGCCATGGCACCTAGGGACCCTCTGCACGAATCAGCGCGCCGTGTGCATCAGCGGCCTCGGATGGTTTGCCGCGTTGCAAATACTCGCAATAGCGATGGCTATTGCTGCGTTTTGCGCCTTGCAGCCCCTCCCGATCCGCTGCGCTCACTGACCGCTTGATTCGTGAAGAGGATCCCTAGCGCTGCGCCACAGCTACAAATCGAGGCAAAAAAAGCCGTTTCTCCCTTGGAAACGCTATTTTTTCCCAGTAGCATCGGCCTGCCAGTACGACAGCCCCGTTTTCGCTGGTCATAATTTATTTCCAACAAGGAACATCCAACATGGCAACTGCAAAAAAAGCTCCGGCAAAAACAGCAACGGCAGCCAAAGCGCCCGCCACCAAAGCTGCTGCACCGGCCAAGAAGCGCACCCCCAACGCCGCCTTCATGAAGGCGCTCACGCCCAGCCCCGCGCTGGCCGCTGTGGTGGGCTCTACGCCGCTGCCTCGCACGGAGATCATCAGCAAGCTGTGGGTCTACATCAAGGCCAACAACCTGCAGGATGCTGCCAACAAGCGCAACATCAATGCCGACGCCAAGCTCAAGGAGCTGTTCGGCAAGCCACAGGTCTCGATGTTCGAACTGGCCGGCCTGATCGGCAAGCACGTCAAGTAAGCCTTTGCGCTGCGAAAAAAACCGGCTCTGCCGGTTTTTTTTTCGTCCGCGATTTTGCTTGTGCGGTTTGCCAAGTGTGGCGCAGGCGCATCAATGCAAATGAGAATAACCCTCATTTGTTGTAACATTCAATAGCCCGACACCGTTGGCTTGGAACGCTGAGCCAACGGTTGACGCCCGCTTTCAGGCGCCCTTTTGCGCGCCACCTGCACACATCCTTCGACGGAGTCCATCTTGGCAAAAACACGCGCCCAGCGCCGCAGCTCCGTGCTGCGCTCTTCCAACCAAACAGTTACCGCCTCCCCTTCGGCCGCGCCAATGCGTGGCGCTTCCTCCGAGAAGGCCCTGCTTCCACTGGGCGCGCTGATGCTGGCTGCCTCCGTGGGCGCCATGGCGCAGACAACCCCACCCGAAACCACGATGTCTACCGTGACCGTGAAGGAAGCTGCCGAAGTCCAGGGCAAGGACACGCTGCTGCTCAAGCAAACCACCGTCGGCAAGGGCAAGCAAGACATCAAGGACATTCCCCAGTCGGTCACGGTGTTCACTGAAAAGCAGATGAACGACCGCAATCTGGACGACTTCCGCGAGGTGCTGCGCAACACCGCGGGCGTGACCTTCCAGTCGGGCGAAACGGGCGAAGAGGACGTGCGGCTGCGCGGCTTTTCGTTGGGCCAGGCGGGCGACATCTATGTGGACGGCATGAAGGATGCGCCACTGATCGAGCGCGACACCTTCAACCTCGACCGCGTCGAAGTGCTCAAGGGCTCGGCCTCCATGCTGTTCGGCAAGGGTTCGACGGGCGGCGTGGTCAATCAGGTGAACAAGTACCCGCTGCTGATCGACCAGCACGAAGCGGGCTACACCTTCGGCACTGGCCAATACCACCGCGCTACCGGCGATTTCAACTGGAAGACCGGCGAGAACGCGGCCTTCCGCTTGAACGCCATGGTGCAGGAGTTCGACAACTACGGCGCCAAGCAGGACAAGCGCGGCATTGCGCCCACGTTCGCTTGGGGCATCGGCACGCGCGATGAGTTCTCCATCGGCCTGTACTACCTCGAATCCAAGGGCCGCCCGCTCTACAACCACCCCTGGCGCGTGGTGGACGGCAAGATCAACACGCCGCTCGAAGCCCGCAACTACTACGGCTTGGCCAGCGACCACAACAACACCTCGGCGCAGTACGTCTCGCTTGGCCACATCCACCGCTTTGACGACAACGGCGAACTGAACACCCGCCTGCGCTACGGCAAGTACGAGCGCGACCTGCTTGCGAGCACCATTGGCTTCCAGAACAGCGCCATCACCCTCGACCAGATCAACGGCAACACGGTGCTGACCCGCGGCTCCAAGGGCCGCCTGGGCGAAAGCGAAGTGCTGCAGGTGCAAAGCGACTACAGCAACACCTTCAACTGGGGCGGCAAGAAGCACGCCGTGCTGACCGGCGTCGACTACTACGACGACGATGCCAAGCGCAACCAGAACTATCCGAACACCACCACCCGCCCCACAACCACCGTGGGCTCGCCCAACGACGGCGCCAGGGTGGCAGATGGCCGTGCACCGGTGCAATGGAACACGTTCAAGTCGCGCAACCTGGGCCTGTACTTGCAGGACACGGTGTCGCTGAACGACACGCTGAAACTGGTAGGCGGCCTGCGCTATGACAACTTCAAGGCGTCCTACGTCAACGCCACGGGCGCATTGAGCAACTCCCGCTCCGACAGCCTGGTCAGCCCCCGCGTGGGCGTGCTGTTCCAGCCCAACGAGCTGACGTCGTATTACGCATCGTTCGGCACGTCTTACAACACCTCGGGTGACACGTACCAGTTCGGCAACCCTGGCAATGGCACGGCACGTGTGGCCAACACCGACCCCGAAAAGAGCCGCAACTTCGAAATCGGCACCAAGATGGAGCTGTTCGAGCGGCGCGCACTGGTGGGTGTGGCGCTGTTCCGCACCGAGAAGTACAACGAGCGCAACACCGACCCCGACACCGCCGCCCAGCAAGAGCTGCTGTCTGGCAAGCGCCACGCCACCGGCATGGAGTTCAACCTGGCCGGCCGTCTCACGCCGCAGTGGGAGCTGTTCTTCAACCACACATGGATTCCCTCGGCCAAGATCGACAAGAGCAACGTGGTGCTGGCGTCCAACGGCGGTGGTGCCCAGGTACAAGGCGACCGCCCAGGTCTCACGCCCAAGCACAGCGGCAGCGTGTGGAGCACCTACGCCGTCAATTCCAAGCTGCGTGTGGGCGCAGGCCTGACGTACCGCAGCAAGCAAAACCCCGAAGGTTCGCGCGCGGTGTACGCCAGCGGCTTTGCCGTGATGGACGCGATGGCAGAGTACGCGTTTGACGACAAGACGACGCTCAAGCTGAATGTGAGCAACCTGTTTGACCGCACGTATGCCGACGGCCTGTACCGCGGCTTCTACACCCCGGGCGCACCCCGTGCGGTCCAGGTGTCGATCAAGACGCGGTTCTGATCGGCGGACAATCTCACGGTCGTCAACTGAATGGCTGAGCCCGCACACTGCGGGCTCAGCCTCTTTTGCATCATGTTTCTGCACATTCCAAACGTACTATCCCCGGACGAAGTGGCCTTCTTTCAGCAAGCGCTGGGCGCAAAAGAGACCCCTTGGGTAGACGGCGCACGCAGCGCGGGGGGGCAGGCGGTTCACCAGAAGAACAATCTGCAACTGTCACAGGGC
>JBCNOJ010000460.1:0-3837 GCA_039593925.1 Acidovorax sp. | reverse complement strand
GGTGGGTGAGGTGATGCGGGCCTGCAGCGTGGGGGTGGCAAACAGCGCCAGCACCACCGACCCGCATCCCAGCTTGAAATCGGCCGATGTGGTGATGCTGGCTCCGCTGCGCACCCGCTGCGAAGGGTGTGAGCCCAGGGCACCACTGGTCTCGGTGGTGACACACGCGGCGCCACTGGGTGACAGGTAGAAACATAGCAGCGCGGCGCACAGCCATCGCCATACCCGGCGCCATGAAAGCCGGTGCAACGAGGCCCGTGCGGTGTGCGCGCCAAGTGGGCGGAGGCTTGGAGGGGCAACGGTCATGGTGTGGAAGCCCTGGCGCCGTCGGGCGGTACAGACGTGCAGGGCACGGTCAGATCGCGCTGTGCCACGTAGTCTGCCTCGGAAAATTGGGCTTGGCATTGCGTGCCCTGGGGTGTGCGCACGGCGAGCACGTTGTGGGGGTGCAGGGCAGTGAGGTAGACCACTCCGTCCCAGCCTACGACCGTGTGAACACCGCCTGGCGTGTGCAGCACGGCGCTGCCCGCGGCCACGTGCTCGCCCTGCTCGTTCACCAGGGTCACGGTGGCGGTGCGCAGCTTGAGCACCGGCAATTCCACCAGCATGCCCATGCCGCGGGGCGCGGACACGCGCCGCTCCAGCGAAGGGATGTCCACGTCCGGCGGTAGCGTGAGCGGGTCTACCGCATACCGCCCCGGGTAGAACGCCGTCACGCCCGGCACCAGCAGGTAGCCCTGGGCGTTGGTGTGCCCCACAAGCTGGTTCTCATAGAGGATGGGCACATCGGCCATGCCGTGTGTGGACACCAGCGCAAAACTGTCGTGCACGCGGTTGGCCGCAAAGAGGTAGCCGTCCAGGGAGCCCACGGAACCTGTCAGACCAAGCCAGGTGCTGGTTTCCCGCGCGGTTGGGCCAACGGGGCTGCGGGTGCTGCCCACGCCGCCTTGCAGCGTGAGGTGGCTGTTTCGGTACTGAAGCGATGCCTGGCTGTTGTTGCCAAGCCCACCGCTGGGCGAGTGCGACACGTTCCACGCCACGCCGCCTTCGGTGGGCATGTTGCGTTGTACCGCGACATGCGTATGGGTGGAGCCGCCTGAGCGGCCTACGGCGGCCTGCGCCGTGGCGCTGTCGCCCAGCAGATAGGTGAGCTGCAGCCGCACCTGCGTTTCACCGGTTTCGAGGGTGCGGCCTGCGGTGACGGACAGGTAGGTGTTGCGGTGCACGGGTGCGCTGTAGCCGACGAAGGCAATGCGGCTGCGGGTGCGATCGGCACTGCGCAGGTCCAGCCAGCCTGCGGTGACAGAGCCGTTGCCCAGGCTCCAGCCCACGGTGGCATGCCGCGTGCGGCGAGGCAGGGCGTAGCCGTCGTCGGCGTAGGTGCTGGCATCGCCAAAGCCTGCGGTGCGCCCGCTTTGCTGCAGCGAAACGGCGACTCCCGGCGCGGAGTATTGCCACCCGCCGCTGTAGTGCCAGCCGCTGCCGGAGCGTGGGGTGCGCCCCCGCGTGAGCGATGCATTGGCCGTGCCGAGCAGGCCCAGGGTGGCCAGCCCGCCCACACCCGCCACTTGCAGGCCCTGGCCCCATTGCGCCTGCGCTTCCAGTGTGAAGCGGTCTGAAAGGCCTTGCCGATAGACACCCATGGCCACGGGCCTGCCGTAAGCAAAGCTGCGCACGCCATAGTCGCGCCGCAGTGCACCCAATGATGCGGAATAGTCCACGAGTCCGGGGCGCAGCAGCTCGCGGTTCACGTAGAAGGGAATCGTCGTGTACACCTGCCGCCCAAGCGCATCGGTGGTCACTACGGAGGCCGTGCCTGCACCGCTGACCACGGGCATGTCGCCCAACGTGAAGGGGCCGGGCGCCACGCGGTGGCTGGAGGATCTGAACCCGTTCACGAACAGGTCCACCGCCGAGGGCACTGCGGCAATGCCCGAGAACTCGGGCAAGGGGTAGGTGACGAGGTCGGGGCGCACGCGAAAGTTGCGTGCCCATTGCACCCCACCCAGGCGCACGGCGCTGGTCCACGGCAACGCGCCGCTCACAATGTCGCCATACAGCGTTTCGGTGGCGCGCTCCATGTCGGTGCGCGTCCAGCGGGTGTCGTAGCGCACGTAGCCGCGCGCCTCGCTGGTGGAGGAGGGCTGGGCGCGCAAACGTGCCACGCCGGTGTTAAAGCCGATGCCGCGCGGGCTGAAATAGCGCTGCTCCGTCCACAGCGATGTGGCAGCGTGCTGGGGTGCCCGGGTGCTGTAGAGGTCGTAGTTCATCAGCCAGCCGGTGCTCTGTGCGTGGGTGGGTGTTTCCACAGGCGGGTCTTCGGAAAGCCGCTGCAGCGGCAGCCACTCGGGTGGCACCGATATCGCCAGCCGCTGCGCCAGCGGGTCGTAGTGCACCGTCACGCCCTCCAGGCGGTTGATCACCACCTGCGCCCCTGGTGGCTCTGAGTTGAGAACGTGCATGCGCCGCAAGGCTTCGGCCTCCATCAGAAAATCACTGCCCCGTTGCAGCACCTGCACCAGTTGGCCCGCGGCATGCTGGTTGATCGTGATGTCGAGGTACAACACCACCGGGTCGGCAGTCGCTGTGGGGGCTGCAGGCTGCAATGCGGCCGCCTGTGATGTCCTCTGTGCCGCCGTGTGGTCGGCCGCCAGCCGCTCGGGGGCCCAGAGGCACAAAACTGTGGCGCCGACTGCGCCCGCTGCGCAGGGCCAGCAAAGAGCGGTTTTGTCATTCCTCGCCACGGGGGATCTGGGTGTCTTCGCCGTTGATGGTGGCTTTGAGCACCGGCTCTGCCGGCGGCGGAGCGGGCAGGTCCCACACCATTTCGCTCTGGGGTAGTACATAGCCCATCAGCCCCTCGTTAATGGGTGCATCAAGGGGAGCCAGCGGGGTAGCCCGCGCGGAGCCCCAGCGCACCGCCGTGATGCGTGCATGGCCGCGGCCTGCGTTGCGCAGCACAAGCCGGGAGCGGTTGCCGTTCTTTTCGGTCCGCCACGTCAGTGCGGGTGGCAAAGGCGTGCCTTCCGTAAACGGGTGGTTGACCCGGTTCGGACGGAATGGCCGGGCATCGCCGCCATAGACGAAAAGCGGTATCGCATAGCGCACCTTCAGACGTATGCCCATGCCGGCCTGCTGCGTCTCCGTCTCTGCCGGGGCTTGGTCTGCGGGCGGTGGCAGTTCATCCACCAGCACCCGGTAGGCGGCCTCCAGCCCGCTCGCCAGGGGTTGCATGGCCACCAGCCGCACCATCTGGCGTTTGCCGGGGGGAATCACGCTGATCGGTGGGCTGGGCACCACGGCCTTCTGGGGCACCAGCGTTTCTTCTCCGTTCAACTGGCTCCAGCCCAACACCCGCACCTGCAGCGAAACGGGAGTCCCCCCGCGGTTTTCTATCCACACGGCTACGGCCGAATTTCCTTCCGTGATGACCGGGTCGACCGGCCAGATCATGAGCGGCGTTACCGCGTGCGCGGCTGCGGCTGCGCCGGCCAATGCCAGCCCGCAGAGCGCTTGGCGAAGCTGGCGCCAGCGCGCGGCGGGCGCAGTGGTGGCAGGCCACATCGAAGTGTGGGGCATGGTGCGTGGCCTCACCATGACACGAGCACCTGAACGGAGTCGGTGTAAATGCCCGAAGCCGTGCCGGTGCCAGGCAGGGCAACGGTGCCGCGAATGGGCAGCACGGTGGGCGTGCCGTCCATGGTCAGGCCCACCGACGCATTGGGTGCCAGTGGCGCAGGCGCGCCTTTCACCAGTGCCAGCGAGTACGCAATGAACCTGCCCAGCCCGTCGGACATGTGGCGCTGCGCGCCCTGCAGGTGGTGGCAGATCCGGCGC
>JBCNOJ010000046.1:0-17194 GCA_039593925.1 Acidovorax sp. | reverse complement strand
GGTGGATTTCTGCGCTGGCGCGGGTGGCAAAACGCTGGCCATCGGTGCGAGCATGCGCAACACTGGGAGGCTGTATGCCTTCGACGTGTCGGGCCACCGGCTCGACGCATTGAAGCCGCGCCTGGCGCGCAGTGGCCTGTCGAACGTGCACCCCGCGGCGATTGCGCACGAGCGGGATGAACGCGTGAAGCGTCTGGCCGGCAAGATCGACCGTGTGCTGGTGGACGCACCGTGCTCGGGCCTGGGCACCTTGCGCCGCAACCCAGACCTCAAATGGCGCCAGACGCCCAAAGCAGTCCAAGAGCTGACTGTCAAGCAGTCGGCCATCCTGGCCAGTGCCGCGCGTTTGCTCAAGCCGGGGGGGCGGCTGGTGTACGCCACCTGCAGCATCCTGCCCGAAGAGAACGAGTCCATCGCCGAAGCGTTCAGCGCTGCGCACCCTGATTTCGAATTGCAGGATGCGGGTGAGCTGCTGGCACAGCTCAAGGTGGAGGGTGCCCAGGGCTTGTGCAGCGGGGGCGAATCCGGCAGTGGATATTTGCGTTTGTGGCCCCACTTGCATCAGACTGACGGCTTTTTTGCGGCAGTGTGGACCCGAAAACGCTGAGCAGGGCGTGGTTCTGGCGGCCGGGGTTGTCCAACTCGGTCGAAAAATCTGACCAATTGGCGACAGTTGGACGATAAAACGGTTTAAGCCAGCGTAAATCCTATGGATACCCCAGAGTTGCCGACGGGGTGCCAACTTAAAATCGGACACCTGTTCCGCTGGTGAACGGGTTTTTTTCTAGTAAGGCTCTTGTTGAATATGCTGTTACCCGATTGGGCTGTGCTGAATGCTGCCATTGACTGGCTGGGCCATGGGTTGTGGGACCTGGCCTGGTGGCAGATCGTGTTGTACACCCTTGCGACCACCCACATCACCATTGCTGCGGTCACGATTTTTCTGCACCGTGCCCAAGCGCACCGCGCGCTGGACCTGCACGCCATCCCTTCGCATTTTTTCCGTTTCTGGTTGTGGATTGGCACGGGCATGGTCACCAAGGAATGGGTGGCCATTCACCGCAAGCACCATGCCAAATGCGAAACGGTGGACGACCCGCACAGCCCCCAGACGCGTGGCTTGGACACCGTAATGTGGCGCGGCGCTGAGCTGTACCGCGCCGAGTCCAAGAACGCCGAAACCATCAAGAAATTTGGCCACGGTACGCCGGATGACTGGATGGAACGCAATGTTTACACCCGTTTTGGCTGGCAAGGCGTGGGCCTGATGCTGGTGCTCGACCTGGCCTTGTTCGGCGCCCTGGGTGCGGCTGTGTGGGCTGTGCAAATGCTCTGGATTCCCTTCTGGGCGGCAGGTGTTGTCAACGGCGTCGGCCATTATTGGGGCTATCGCAATTTTGAAGCCACCGATGCCAGCACCAATCTCTCGCCCTGGGGTGTCATCATCGGCGGCGAAGAACTGCACAACAACCACCACACCTATCCCACATCGGCCAAGTTCTCGGTCAAGCCCTACGAGTTCGACATTGGTTGGGTCTACATCAGTCTGATGAAGAAGGTGGGTTGGGCCACTGTCAAGAAGCTGCCGCCCAAGCTGCAATTGGGTGATGTGAAGCCCGTGGCCGACGAGAAAACCCTTGAGGCGCTGATCGCCAACCGGTATGAAGTGATGGCTGGCTACGCCCGTGGCGTGCGCCAGGCCTGCAAGGATGAGATCGCGGCGCTCAAGGCCCGCAATGCTGACGCCTCCGTGCTGAAGGCTGCCAAGCGTTGGCTGCACCGCGATGCCGAAAAGGTGCCGGCCCTGGCGCTGCCCCAACTGGCCCAGGCCCGCGCCGCGCACCCCGCGCTCGACAAGATGGTCACCATGCGCGAAGAGCTGCGCCAACTGTGGCTCAACACCTCCCATTCGCGAGAACAACTGACTGCCGACCTGCAAGCCTGGTGCCGCCGTGCGGAAGAAAGCGGTATTGCCGCTTTGCGCGAGTTCTCGCTGCGGTTGCGCGCGGCGCAAGCCTGAAGCGGGCCTCGAGCGTCTCTCCCTTCTGGGTATCGGGTGAAAGGCCTTGCTTCCTTGCAAGGCCTTTTTCTTTGGCTTTGCGATTTATCGAGCGGTGTGCGGCCCGCTGAGATATCCCGGGCCCGCACCGCCTTCCTTGCCGGGCGAGGGGCCGCCGATGCGAAGTGCCTGGGCCATGCGAGATATTCGGAGGTTGCCGCATAGACAGCGCGTCAAACAAGACAGGCATAAAAAAACCGCCCGGGAGGGCGGTTCTTTGAAAGAAGCGAGCCGAATTACTTCAGCTTCATTTCCTTGTACTCGACGTGCTTGCGAGCCTTGGGATCAAATTTCATGATCAGCATCTTCTCGGGCATCGTCTTCTTGTTCTTGGTCGTGGTGTAGAAGTGGCCGGTACCCGCAGTGGATTCCAGCTTGATCTTGTCGCGTCCGCCTTTGCTTGCCATGGTGCTACTCCTTAAGCCTGGCCACGGGCACGCAGGTCTGCGAGCACCGAGTCGATACCGTTCTTGTCGATCAAACGCAGGGCAGCGCTCGAAACACGCAGGCGAACCCAACGGTTTTCGCTTTCGACCCAGAAACGGCGGTATTGCAGGTTCGGCAGGAACCGGCGCTTGGTTTTGTTGTTGGCGTGGGAAACGTTGTTCCCGGTCATGGGCTTCTTGCCCGTTACGTCGCAGACGCGTGCCATGAGGACACTCCGATACTTTTTTAACGGCCGTTCGCTGGGACCTGGGCTGTTTGTTTGCCCAGGTTGGCTTGCGGCCTCACCTCGCCAGAAAGGGTGGCGGTAACCCGATTCGCCGGTTTCGGATGACCGCAAAAAGCCGGCCGAATTCAGCAAAGCCGCAGATTATAGCCTGCAGCCCGATTTTTGTCGATGGGCCGCCCCAAGACAAAAAAGCCCCCTTGGGGGTAGCGACCCGCGCAACGCCGGAGCGTGGCGGCCTTGCTCGTCATCAAGCTTCCTGTTCCAGGAAGCGCTGCGCATCCAGCGCGGCCATGCAGCCCGTGCCCGCGCTGGTGATGGCCTGGCGGTACACGTGGTCCTGCACGTCACCAGCGGCAAAAACGCCCGGCACGCTGGTTTGCGTGGCAAAACCCTTGAGGCCGCCCTGGGTGATGATGTAGCCGTTTTCCATCTCCAATTGGCCTTGGAAGATCTCAGTGTTGGGTGCGTGGCCGATGGCGATGAAGCAGCCTTGCAGCTGAATGTCTTCAGTGCTTCCGTCCTTGGTGCTCTTGATGCGGATGCCCGTCACGCCCGTGTTGTCGCCCAGCACTTCATCGAGCGTGTTAAACAGCTTGAGCTCGATCTTGCCTGCGGCGACCTTCTCATTGAGCTTGTCCACCAAAATGGGCTCGGCCTTGAACTTGTCGCGGCGGTGCACCAGTGTGACCTTGCGGGCAATGTTGGACAGGTACAGCGCCTCTTCCACGGCCGTGTTGCCGCCGCCCACCACACACACATCCTGCTCGCGATAGAAGAAACCGTCGCACGTCGCACAGCCAGACACGCCCTTGCCCATGAAAGCCTCTTCCGAAGGCAGGCCCAGGTATTTGGCCGATGCGCCCGTGGCCAGGATCAGCGCGTCGCAGGAGTAGGTGCCGCTGTCGCCGGTGAGCGTGAAGGGGCGCTTGCTGAAATCGACCTTGTTGATGTGGTCAAAGATGATCTGGGTCTTGAAGCGCTCGGCGTGCTCCAGAAAACGCTGCATCAGCTCCGGGCCCTGCACGCCGTGCACGTCGGCTGGCCAGTTGTCCACCTCTGTGGTGGTCATCAGCTGGCCGCCCTGGGCCATGCCGGTGATCAGCACCGGGTTCAGGTTGGCCCGCGCGGCATAAACCGCTGCGGTGTAGCCAGCGGGGCCAGAGCCCAGGATCAGAACTTTCGCGTGTTGGGTGGTGGACATGGTAAAAGCCTGTGTTTTGCGCCCGCTGCACGGGGCGCATGTTGGGAAAGCTGGGGGTTGGGTCGCCGAGTATCAACCGGCGCCCACTCTCACGAGTGGCCCCGTTTTCAATCACCGCGATTGTAAGAACCCATTGATAACCCGTTGCGGCTCCGGTTGGGTCGCACCCCTGAAAGGAGATGTTTGCATGTCCACGATGTTGTCCAACCTCGATCTGCTGCGCCGGGTGCCATTGTTTTCGCTACTCACGGTGGGCCAGGCCGAGGTGATCAGCACAGCGGTGATCAAACGCCGTTTCAAGCGCGGAGAGGCCCTGGTGGAGCAGGGGCAAAAATCCAACGCTCTTTTCATCCTGCTGACGGGGCGTGCCCGTGTCATGACCGCCGACAGCCGAGGGCGTGAGGTGATTCTCGCCACCTTGGGGCAGGGCGATTACCTGGGTGAGATGAGCATCATCGACAACGAACCCCATTCGGCCACCGTGCGCGCCGAGGTGCAGACCGACGTGCTCATGCTGGGCCGCACCGAGTTTGCGCGCTGCCTTACCGAGAACGCTTCCATGTCGCTGGTGGTGATGCGCGGCCTCGTCAAGCGCCTGCGCCATGCCGACCGCAAGATCGAATCCCTCGCCCTACTGGATGTGTACGGCCGCGTGGCCCATGCGCTGCTGGACTTTGCGGTGCCCGATGCCCAGGGGCAGTTGGTAATCCGCGAAAAAATCTCCCGCCAGGACCTGGCGAAGATGGTCGGCGCTTCGCGCGAGATGGTCAGCCGGGTGATGAAAGACCTGGAAGAGCGGGGTTTCATCGAGGCCCTGCCCAATGGAGCAACGCTGCTCAAAGACCGCTTGAACGCGCTGGGCTGACGGCGCTCTGGGTCCGCTGCACGCCCACTGCATGCGGTAAGCTCGCCCGGCACGCTTATGACCTATTCCCTGAACACCCTGAATGCATCGGCTGCGGCGAAGTCGCCGCCGCGCACGGGCGCTGCCCGGTTTGGCCATGAAATTGGCCTTGTGGTGGGCCTGCTGGCCCTGCTTTTTTGGCTGCTGGCGTTGGTGAGCTATTCGGCGCAAGACGCGGCCTGGTCGACGTCCGGGGCGAGCGATTCGCGGATGGTGGCGAACTGGGCGGGGCGGTTTGGGGCCTGGCTGGCCGATGGCAGTTACTTTGCGCTGGGTTTTTCGGTGTGGTGGTGCGTGGCTGCTGGCGTGCGTGCCTGGCTGTCGTCGTTGGCGCGGTGGATGCGGGGCGGCGAGGTGGCAGCGGGCGCAGCCACCCCGATGGCGCGCCGGAGCATCTTCTGGCTCGGCTTGGTGGTGCTGATGTCTGCCAGCACGGCGCTGGAGTGGTCGCGGTTGTACCGCTTTGAATCCTATCTGCCCGGCCATGCGGGGGGATTGTTGGGCTACATCACCGGGCCTGCCAGCGTGAAGTGGCTGGGGTTTACCGGCTCGGGCCTGCTGGCCATTGTGCTGGCGGTGCTGGGCGCTGCGCTGGTGTTCCGCTTCTCCTGGGGGCACGTGGCAGAGTTTTTGGGTGGGCGGATTGATGCGCTGGTGCAGTCGCGCTTGGCTAAACGCGAGGTGGCCAAAGACGTGGCCGTGGGCCGTAAGGCCGCGCGTGAACGCGCGGTGGTGGTGCAGGAAGAGCGCACCGAAAGCGAAGAACACCACCCCCAGCCCATTCAAATCATTGAGCCCGTACTGGTCGACGTGCCCCAAAGCACCCGCGTGGTGAAAGAGCGGCAAAAGCCACTCTTCACCGAAATGCCCGACAGCAAGCTGCCGTTGGTGGACCTGCTTGACAGCGCCCAGCAGCGCCAGGAGACCGTGGCGCCCGAGACGCTGGAGATGACCAGCCGCCTCATCGAGAAGAAGCTCAAGGACTTTGGGGTGGAAGTGCGTGTGGTCGCCGCCATGCCCGGCCCGGTGATCACGCGCTACGAGATCGAGCCCGCCACCGGTGTGAAGGGTTCGCAGATCGTGGGCTTGGCCAAAGACCTGGCCCGCTCGCTCAGCCTCGTGTCCATCCGCGTGATCGAGACCATTCCGGGCAAGAACTACATGGCGCTGGAACTGCCCAACGCCAAGCGCCAGAGCATCCGGCTGTCGGAAATTTTGGGCTCGCAGGTGTATGCCGATGCCAAGAGCATGCTCACCATGGGCTTGGGCAAGGACATCGTGGGCAACCCGGTGGTGGCCGACCTGGCCAAGATGCCGCATGTGCTGGTGGCGGGTACCACGGGCTCGGGTAAGTCGGTAGGGATCAACGCGATGATCCTCTCGCTGCTCTACAAGGCCGAGGCACGCGACGTGCGCCTGTTGATGATCGACCCCAAGATGCTGGAAATGTCGGTCTACGAAGGCATTCCGCACCTGCTGGCACCTGTGGTGACCGACATGAAGCAGGCGGCGCATGGCCTGAATTGGTGCGTGGCCGAGATGGAGCGGCGCTACAAACTCATGTCCAAGCTGGGCGTGCGCAACCTGGCGGGCTACAACACCAAGATCGACGAGGCCAAGGCCAAGGAAGAGTTCATCTACAACCCCTTCAGCCTCACGCCCGAGGAGCCCGAGCCGCTGCAGCGCCTGCCGCACATCGTGGTCATCATCGACGAGCTGGCCGACCTGATGATGGTCGTGGGCAAGAAGATCGAAGAACTGATCGCCCGCCTGGCGCAGAAGGCGCGCGCGGCCGGCATCCACTTGATACTGGCCACCCAGCGCCCCAGCGTGGACGTGATCACCGGCCTGATCAAGGCCAACATTCCCACCCGCATCGCGTTCTCGGTGGGCTCCAAGATCGACAGCCGAACCATCCTCGACCAGATGGGCGCCGAAGCCCTGCTGGGCATGGGCGACATGCTCTATATGGCCAGCGGCACGGGCCTGCCGATCCGCGTGCACGGAGCCTTCGTGTCGGACGAGGAGGTACACCGTGTCGTCAGTTACCTCAAGGAACAAGGGGAGCCGGACTACATAGAGGGCGTGCTCGAAGGCGGAACTGTGGATGGCGAGGGCGATCTGTCAGGGGAAGGCGGCGGTGGTGAAGGCGGCGAAAAGGACCCCATGTACGACCAGGCCGTCGAAGTGGTGCTCAAGGACCGCAAGGCGAGCATCTCGTATGTGCAGCGCAAGCTGCGTATTGGCTACAACCGCTCGGCGCGGCTGCTGGAAGACATGGAAAAAGCCGGTCTGGTCAGCGCCCTCACGGCCAGTGGCCAGCGCGAAGTGCTGGTGCCCAACCGCAGCGAATGAAGGACCGGGCCGTGAACCCGGCCCGCACCCCCACAGGAGTTCCTTTTGAAAAAGATCGCCACTGCAATTTTGATAGCTTTTGCCGCAGGCACAGCAAGCGCTGACGGGTTGAAAAGCCTGGAATCGTTCATGAAGGGCACGCAGACGGGCAAAGCCGAGTTCACGCAGACAGTTACATCGCCACCCAAGGATGGACAAGCCGCGCGCACCAAGCAGTCGAGCGGAAGCTTTGAGTTCCAGCGTCCCGGGCGCTTCAAGTTCGTCTACAAAAAACCGTTCGAGCAAACCATCGTGGCCGACGGCCAGACGTTGTGGCTGTACGACGTGGATTTGAATCAGGTCACGCAGCGCTCGCAGTCGCAGGCGCTGGGCACTACACCTGCAGCGCTGTTGGCATCAGCGCCCGATTTGTCTGCGCTCAAGGCTGAATTCACGCTGGAATCCGCGCCCGACGCCGATGGGCTGCAATGGGTGTTGGCCAGTCCCAAGACGAAGGACGGCCAGCTCAAGAGTGTGCGCGTCGGGTTCGCCGGTGAGCAACTGGCAGCGCTCGATATTCTGGACAGCTTTGGCCAGCGCTCTCTGATCCGCTTTGCCGGCATGCAGGCCAACGCGGCGTTGCCCGCCAGCACCTTTCAGTTCAAGCCGCCAGCAGGGGCGGATGTGGTGAAACAGTAGTTTGCTACAAAAATAATAGCTGTCAGCGATTGATGGTAAAGCGCTAGAGGCCGATTTGGCTTTAAAAACTGGCGCGACGTAGACGGGACACAAACATGGCAGCACGCGGTGCTTCCGCTTTCTCTCAGGCACAGCAGGCTCAACAATTGCCTCCATCGGCCCACCAGCCCCTTGCGGAGCGCCTGAGGCCGCGCACGCTGGGTGAGGTGATTGGCCAGCAGCACGTGCTGGGGCCTGGCATGCCGCTCAGGCTCGCGTTTGAGTCAGGCCGCCCGCACAGCTGCATCCTGTGGGGCCCGCCGGGCGTGGGCAAGACCACCATTGCGCGCCTAATGGCCGATGCATTCGATGCGCAGTTCATCAGCATCAGCGCCGTGCTGGGCGGGGTCAAAGACATCCGCGAAGCGGTGGAGCAGGCCCAGGCCGCGCGCGACGGGCTCATGCAACAACGCACCATCGTGTTTGTCGATGAAGTGCACCGCTTCAACAAAAGCCAGCAGGATGCCTTCCTGCCGCACGTCGAAAGCGGCCTGTTCACCTTCATCGGCGCGACCACCGAGAACCCTTCGTTCGAAGTCAACTCCGCCTTGTTGTCGCGCGCCGCCGTGTACGTGCTGCAGCCGCTGTCCGAGCAGGATTTGAAGCAAATAGTGGCGTTGGCACAGGCGGAGAAAGCGCTGCCAGCTATCGAAGATGTAGCAATCGACCGCTTGGTGGCCTACGCGGATGGTGACGCGCGCCGCCTGCTCAACACGCTGGAAACGCTGGCCATGGCGGCCGCGCAGGAAAAGCTTTCCGAGATCACCGACGCCTGGCTGCTCAAGGTGCTGGGCGAGCGGCTGCGCCGCTACGACAAGGGCGGCGAGCAGTTCTACGACACCATCAGCGCGTTGCACAAGTCCGTGCGCGGCTCGGACCCGGATGCCGCGCTGTACTGGCTGGTGCGCATGCTCGACGGCGGCGCCGACCCGCGTTACATGGCCCGCCGCCTGGTGCGCATGGCCAGTGAAGACATCGGCCTGGCCGACCCGCGCGCGTTGCGCTTGGCGCTGGATGCGAGCGAGGTCTATGAGCGCCTGGGCAGCCCTGAGGGCGAACTGGCGTTGGCCGAATGTGTGGTGTATCTGGCCGTGGCGCCCAAGTCGAACGCCGTCTACAAGGCCTACAACGCCGCGCGCGCCTTCGTGAAGCAGGACGCCACGCGCCCCGTGCCCATGCACCTGCGCAATGCGCCAACCAAGCTCATGAAAGAGCTCGACTACGGCAAGAACTACCGCTATGCGCACGATGAGCCCGGCGGTTACGCCGCTGGCGAAAGCTATCTGCCAGAAGGCATGCAGGCGCCGGGCTGGTACCAACCCGTGTCCCGTGGCATGGAAGCGAAGATCGCGGAAAAGCTGGCTTACCTGCGGCAGCTGGATGCACAGGCCGGAGAGGCGGACATCGGCTGAGATTGCCTGGCCGGGTGCATTGCGGATTCCAGGTCACTGGCATCCGGCGTCGTGTCAGATCAGCCCCAGATGGCGGGCCTGCAAGGCCGCTTCGGCGCGGCTTGTGATGTTGAGCTTGCGGTAGATGTTCTTCACGTGGTCTCCCACGGTATGGCGCGATATGCCCAGTGCGACGCCAATGTCGGCAATGCGCACGCCTTGTGCCAACAAACCCAGCACTTCGCGCTCGCGTGTGCTTAGGTCCGTGGCTGCAGATGCCGGTGACACCTGCGCTGGGGCTGGCGGCTGGAAGTGGCGCAGCAGGCGGCGGGCAATGGCGGGCGACAGTGGAGGCTGGCCTTGGGCAATGCCTTGCAACTGCGCTGCGAGCCAGTCAGTGGGGTGGTCTTTGAGCAGGTAGCCTTGCGCACCTGCCTGCAGCGCTTGAAAGAGGTGGTCATCATCGTCGTGGATGGAGGCCACGACCACGGCGCAGCGCGGTTGGCGCTGTGCAAGCCGCTCAATCAGCTCCAGCCCGCTGCCGTCTCCCAGTGCCAGGTCGATCAATGCCAGATCGAATGGCGTGCCGCTGTCGATAACCTGCAGTGCTTCGTGCACGCTGCGCGCCAGAGTACAAGGCACTGTGCCGAAGGCTGCGCGGACCGCGTCCTGCAGCATGGCCAGTGCGTCCGAAAGATCATCCACTAACAGGATGTGGTTCATGGTGTCTCCACGGTGGCAGTGGATGGTTCGGGCGCCAGGGGCAGGTGCAAAGCGACCTCGGTGCGGCCATCGGGCAAGGTGCGCACCTCCAGCCGTGCGCCGTATTCCTCCAGCCGGTGCCGCATGCCACGCAACCCACGGCCTTCCGCCCACTGGTCGGGACGGGTAGCAGGACCATCGTTGCGCACCCGCAGGTCAAGGTGGTCTGCATGGAGGGTGACGGAAATATCGAGCGTGCGCGGCTGGCCATGTTTCAGCGCGTTGGTGATGCTTTCACGCAGGGCCCGCTCAATGACGGACTTCTGGCGTGACGCCAGTTCGCCGCCGGGATGGTGTGGTGCGTTCCATGCCAGGGCGACGCCCGCCGCGTCGCAGCGCGCAGACGCTTCTGCGCGCCAATCTGCCAGGGCATCGGCCCACGGGATGGCATGGGCATCCATCACGTTGAGCGCAGTGCGCAGGTCGTTCATGGCCGCGCGCGCCAGATCGGTCAGTTCGGGCGACTGGGCGCGGTGGATCAGCATCAGCAGCCTGGCGCCCACGTCGTCGTGCATGTCGCGTGCAATGCGCCTGCGCTCGTCGCGCGCGCCGCGCTCCTGGGCATCGCGGCTGCCTTCGGCCTCGTTCAGCAGGTGCGTCAATGCGTTGACGAAGGTGGCATCCTGGGTCGAGAACAGCCGTTGGCCGCGGGAGGGGTAGCTCAGGTAACGTGCCGAAAGTCCGCCGCATGCTGGCACGCGCAGCGAGAGGCCGCCTTCCTGAATTTGCGCTTGGGGCAGCGCAAAATCCGGTGCCGTTTGCAGGTGCAGCGGGTCGAAGATGCGCCGCAGCAGCTCTTGCCATGCGTCTTCCTGCGCCTGCCGGGATGGCTGAAAAGCGATGCGCACCACATCCGGCATCAGCTCGTGCAGCTGCATGCCAGGGCGGTGCGCCAAGCGCTGCCACAGCCACTGCCGCGCGGGAAAGTACAACGCGCCACACACCCACAGCGATGCGCCCAGGGCCGGTCCCGCCGTCCAGTCGAGCGCGAGGATCAACAGCGCATCCACAGCCACCACGGCCAGCGCGCCGCCCAGCCACAGCAGCATGCGAAACGCCCACTCGTCGAGCTGGAACAGACGGTACCGCCGCAGGCCCAAGGCGATGCCGACATAGATAAACAGAAAAAAGCCGAATGCATAGCCCTGCGGCATGGGGGGCAACCAGCCCAGCATGGCGGTGGTGATGATGAGCAAAATGAACAACCCGCTGCCCACCATCAGCGACAGGATGAACCAACGCAGCGAGGCACGGGCCAGTGGGTCGCCCCGGCTCTTGCGCCATTGCACTGTTGCAAAGCCCATGGCCAGCAGCATTTCGGTCACCACGGCGAGCTGCATGCCTGCGGCCGGAGAGGGCGCAAGGCGCAGCACATTGGCAAGCCACCACAGGTTGAACACCCCGAACAGCCAGAGCAGGTGGACTGGGCGTACCAAGGGACGGGGGTGGGCCATGAAAATCGCGCCAAAGGCCGCGCCAAACATGAGCGAACCCCAATGGTTGAGTGCGTTGAGTGCGAAGAACAGGTTGCCGGGCAGCGCCAACTCCCGTCCGCTGTACACGGCCGCCGGCATTGCAAAGATGGGAAAGAGCAGGCCGGTCAGACCAAACATGCGCGCGCCCCAATCATGCGGGCGGAGCACCCAGACCCAGCAAGCGATCAAGCAGCCGGTCACAGAGACCGCGAGCTGAAACCAAAAGAGCAGGGGGAGGGCGCTGATCGGGCGGTCCTGCGGGGTGACGGTGGTGGTTTTCACCACCCCAACCGCTTCCCAGCGCAGGCGGACCTGAGGCTGCGCCAGCAGATCGTAGATCTGCTGCTGTCGTGCGAAGAAGCCGTCGATCTGCGCATAGGTGCCCATCACGTCGGGTTCTTCAATCAGGTCTTCCGCCTGCAGCGGGACTTCGGCCGCGCTGGGGTGTGCTGAACCGGTGTGTATGCCCGCTTCCAGTGCAAGCAAGGTCGCGCCCGCTGGAATGGCAGTGGAGGGCCCCTGACTGGCTACCACGCGCACCTTCTCTTCGGTGGGTGCAAGGGTCAGACCCAGCCAGGGCGTTTGCAGCGATGCCCCCACCGTTAGAGCAGCCGTAAACAGTGCATAGGCAAATGCCGCAAACAGCCAGCGCGAGGGAGGGCGTTGAGCGGTGGTGGATGCGGTCATGGTCGAGCGGGGACTGTAGAGGTTGTAGCCCAGGGTGACCACCCCCGTGAACGCGGGATTGTCAGGGCCGAGTGTGCGGTTGAACAATTTCGCTGGCTACATTTTTTAACCAATGCATGAAGAGAGGTCAGTCCATGACGCAAGGTGTTCTGAAGAAGATGGCTTGGAGCCCGCTGCGCGGTGCGCTCGTGTTGGCAGCAGCTGCGGCCCTGGCGGCCTGCGGCGGCGGGAGCGACGGTGACGCAACCAGCCCCCCACCGGCTGCCGCGACCAGTTTGAGCGGCACTGCAGCGGTGGGCGCGCCGATCGCGGGCGGCACGGTGCAGTTGCGGTGCAGCGGAGGCAATGCCGTGCTGGAGGCAGTCACCGGGGCCAACGGCACCTGGCGCATCGACACCACTGGACAGGCCCTGCCGTGCGCGGTCCGGGTGACAGGTGGCTCGCTGGCTGCCGGTCAGGCTTTGCACTCGGTGGCACTCACTTTTGATACGACCAACATCACGCCGCTGACCGACCTGATCGTCGCCAATGCCACGGGCAAGCTGCCCGCGACATGGTGGGGTGCGGCCGGTCCTGGCGACCTGGGCAGCCTGGCAGCAGCGCAGGTGGACAAGGCGCTGGCCAACGTGCGCAGCGCACTCGGCTTGGCTGCCCTGCAAACCTTCGACCCACGTACCGTGGCATTCAACGCCGTGGCCAAAGACAAGGTGGATGACGTGCTGGAGGCATTGCAGCAAGCCCTGGCCAACCTGGGCATGGACTACGCAGCGCTGGTGAGCGCTGCCAGCAACACCACGTTTACTTTGTCCGATGGGTTCCGCATCGCGCTGAACAATGCGCACACCACGATCACGGTGGGCGGCAGTGGCAACGGAGGCGGCACGGGTGGCACTGGCGGGACCGGTGGCAGCGGAAGTGGTGGCTCCTACACGCTGGTCCTGAACGTGAACGCAGGTGGCGTAGCGGCGCCCCCTGTCACCATCACCAACGTGCCGAAGCCTGCCAATCAATCCGAGTTCTGCAGCGAAATCACCAACCCCTCGTCGGGCATCGGGCTCACGCAGGCGGTGCCGGGCGGGGCGGGCACGCTGACCATCAACAGCTGCGCATTCAGTGGCAACACAGGCAGCGTTTCGGCAACGCTCTCCATCACGTCGCCTGTAGCGATGACGGTGCCCTATACCGTGACCTATACCTATAACTGACGTTGTATTGCGGGAGCTTGGCGCGGAGCCATCTCCGCCCACAGGCCATCTAGGTGGAGAGCCTGGGTGGCCTTTTTTTTTGTCGTTGGTCAGATCGAGCTGGGCACCCGGGACGCGCACATCATGCCAATTTGGCATCAGGCAGGTAATAAGTTTGCACATCAATATTCCTGCGTGCATCAATATCTCTTATGCAACACGTTGCGCGCTGATACGGCCGGAACCCGAGGGAAAACCCCGCCCAGCCTGCCTAGGGGCGGTTGTGACTACTCGCTACAATCCCGACCACAAACCCGCACAGCTGCATTTCTGGCGGGTTTTTTGCTAGATGGCAGTCGGGCCCACAAGGCTGTACCGATTCCGGTGCCAAAGCGGTGGGTACGTCACAAACGAAGGACTTCTCTTATGGACATTTTGCTGCAACAGATCATTAACGGTCTGGTACTCGGCAGCATGTACGCCTTGATAGCCTTGGGCTACACCATGGTGTACGGCATTATTCAGCTGATCAATTTCGCCCACGGTGAAGTGCTCATGATCGGCGCGCTTACCAGCTGGAGCTGCATCGGAATGATGCAGGCGGCCATGCCAGGCGCCCCGGGCTGGCTCATCTTGCTGCTGGCCACGCTGATTGCCTGTGTGGTGGCTGCCACGCTCAACTTCACGATTGAAAAGATTGCCTACCGGCCGCTGCGCAACAGCCCGCGCCTGGCCCCCCTGATCACCGCCATCGGCATGTCCATCCTGCTGCAGACGCTGGCGATGATCATCTGGAAGCCCAACTACAAGCCGTATCCCACCATGCTGCCCAGCGCACCGTTCGAGATCGGTGGCGCGGTCATTACCTCCACGCAGATCCTGATTCTGGGTGTGACTGTGGTGGCTCTGGCTTCCCTCATGTACCTGGTGAACCACACCAGCCTGGGCCGCGCGATGCGGGCCACGGCAGAAAACCCCCGTGTGGCAGCGCTCATGGGCGTGAAACCCGACATGGTGATTTCTGCCACCTTCATCATTGGCGCCATCCTGGCAGCCGTGGCCGGCATCATGTATGCCTCCAACTACGGCACGGCACAACACACCATGGGCTTCCTGCCGGGTCTCAAGGCCTTTACCGCAGCGGTGTTTGGCGGCATCGGCAATCTGGCTGGCGCGGTGGTCGGCGGCATTTTGCTGGGCCTTATCGAGGCCATCGGTTCCGGTTACATCGGCACGCTCACGGGCGGCCTGCTGGGCAGCCACTACACCGACATCTTTGCGTTCATTGTGCTCATCATCATCCTGACGCTGCGCCCCTCTGGCCTGCTGGGTGAGCGTGTGGCAGACCGAGCCTGAGGAGCCTCACACCATGAAGAACACCAAAACCAACTGGATCATCGGCGCCGTGGCGCTGCTGGTGCTGCCGCTGATCCTGCAATCCTTCGGCAACGCCTGGGTGCGTATTGCCGACCTGGCACTGCTTTACGTGCTGCTGGCCCTGGGCCTGAACATCGTGGTGGGCTATGCCGGCCTGCTCGACCTGGGTTACGTCGCGTTTTACGCTGTGGGTGCCTACCTGTTTGCCTTGATGGCATCGCCCCACCTGTCCGACACGTTCGCCGGGTTTGCGGCCATGTTCCCCAACGGTTTGCACACGTCGCTGTGGCTCGTGATTCCGGTGGCGGCGCTTTTAGCGGCCTTTGCCGGAGCCCTGCTTGGGGCTCCCACGCTCAAGTTGCGCGGTGACTACCTGGCCATCGTGACGCTCGGCTTCGGCGAAATCGTGCGCATCTTCCTGAACAACCTGGATCACCCCGTCAACCTGACCAACGGCCCCAAAGGCCTGGGCCAGATCGACTCGGTCAAGATCTTTGGACTCGACCTGGGCAAGCGCCTGGAGCTGTTCGGCTTCGACATCAGTTCCGTCACGCTGTATTACTACCTGTTCCTGCTGCTGGTGGTGGTCTCCGTCATCATTTGCTACCGCCTGCAAGACTCGCGCACCGGTCGCGCCTGGATGGCCATCCGTGAAGACGAGATCGCCGCTAAGGCCATGGGCATCAACACCCGCAATCTGAAGCTGCTGGCTTTTGGCATGGGTGCTTCTTTCGGCGGCGTGGCGGGTGCCATGTTTGGCGCGTTCCAGGGGTTCGTGTCGCCTGAATCCTTCAGCCTGATGGAGTCGGTCATGATCGTCGCCATGGTGGTGTTGGGCGGTATCGGCCACATCCCTGGCGTGATTCTGGGCGCGGTACTGCTGTCGGCGCTGCCTGAGGTGCTGCGGTACGTGGCTGGCCCGCTGCAGGCCATGACGGACGGCCGTCTGGACTCTGCCATCCTGCGCCAGCTCCTGATTGCGCTGGCCATGATCATCATCATGCTATTGCGTCCCCGCGGCCTGTGGCCAGCGCCCGACCACGGCAAGAGCCTCACGCAGAAGACCTGAACACCGCAGAAAGTTAGAACATGGCAGAGAACATCCAGAATTCGGCCAGCGACGTGGTGCTGAAGGTTGCAGGTATTTCCAAGCGCTTTGGCGGCCTGCAAGCCCTCTCCGATGTTGGCATCACGATCCAGCGTGGTCAGGTCTATGGCCTGATCGGCCCCAACGGCGCAGGCAAGACCACGTTTTTCAACGTGATCACGGGCCTGTACACCCCCGACAGCGGCAGTTTTGAGCTGGCCGGCAAGCCCTATGAACCCACCGCCGTACACGAAGTGGCCAAGGCGGGCATTGCGCGCACATTCCAGAACATCCGGCTTTTTTCGGACATGACGGCACTCGAGAACGTGATGGTGGGCCGCCACATCCGCACCAAGTCGGGCATCCTGGGCGCCGTGCTGCGCACCAAGAGCTTCAAGGAAGAAGAAGCCGCCATCGCCAAGCGTGCGCAGGAGCTGCTCGACTATGTGGGCATCGGCAAGTTTGCCGACTACAAGGCGCGCACCCTCAGCTACGGCGACCAGCGCCGCCTGGAGATCGCCCGCGCACTGGCCACCGACCCGCAACTGATCGCGCTGGACGAGCCCGCCGCCGGCATGAATGCCACCGAGAAGGTGCAGCTGCGCGAGCTGATCGACCGCATCCGCAACGACAACCGCACCATTTTGCTCATCGAGCACGATGTGAAGCTGGTGATGGGCCTGTGTGACCGCGTGACGGTGCTCGACTATGGCAAGCAGATCGCTGAAGGCACGCCTGCCACCGTGCAGAAGAATGAAAAAGTGATTGAGGCCTATCTGGGCACCGGAGGACACTGAGAATGGCCGAAAAATCGAACAAGGTACTGCTGCAGGTCAAGGGCCTGAAGGTCGCCTACGGTGGTATCCAGGCCGTCAAGGGTGTGGACTTTGAGGTGCGCGAAGGCGAACTGGTGTCGCTGATTGGCTCCAACGGCGCTGGCAAGACCACCACCATGAAGGCCATTACCGGAACACTGCCCATCGGCGATGGCGACATCGAGTATCTGGGTCAGAGCATCCGTGGCAAGGGCGCGTGGGATTTGGTGCGTGAGGGCCTGGTGATGGTGCCGGAAGGCCGTGGCGTGTTTGCGCGCATGACCATCACCGAAAACCTGCAGATGGGCGCCTACATCCGCAAGGACAAGGCTGGCATCCTTGCCGACATCGAGAAGATGTTCACCATCTTCCCGCGCCTGCGCGAGCGCAAGGACCAGTTGGCCGGCACCATGTCGGGCGGCGAGCAGCAGATGCTGGCCATGGGCCGCGCGCTGATGAGCCAGCCCAAGGTGCTGCTGTTGGACGAGCCCTCCACGGGCCTGTCGC
>JBCNOJ010000459.1:0-3838 GCA_039593925.1 Acidovorax sp. | reverse complement strand
ACAAGCCCGCCGGAATCTTGGGAGCGCCGGGCAGGACATGCACATCTTGAGAGACCGCCACCCGCTTGCCCCGCACCTCTATCTCTTATCCACCGCTTGAACCGCCGCCATGCCACCACGCTGGCCCTGGCCCTGCTGGGCGCGGCTGCCGCACACCCTGCTCTGGCGCAGGGCGGGTTTCCCGACAAACCCATTCGCCTGGTCGTGCCGTTCCCGCCCGGCGGCACCTCGGACATCAGCGGCCGCGTGCTGGCCGATGCGCTGTCCAAGGAGCTGGGCCAGCCCGTGGTGGTGGAGAACAAGGCCGGCGCGGGCGGCTCGGTGGGCGCGCGCTTCGTGGCCGAGTCCAAGGCCGACGGCTACACGCTGCTGCTGGGCACCACCAGCACCAACGGCACCAATTCGGCCGTCTACAAGAACCTGAACTTCGATGCGCTGAAAAGCTTCACGCCCATCACACGCATCCTCACGGTGCCGGGTGCGCTCAGCGTCAACAAGAACTTCCCGGCCAAGACCTACGCCGAATTCGCCAAGCTGGTGGGCCAGTCGCCTGGCAAGTTCTCCTATGCGTCGTCCGGCAACGGTGGCGCCACGCACTTGGCCATGGAGTACTACAAGTCGCTCAGCGGGCTGCGTGTGGTGCATGTGCCTTACCGCGGCACGGGCCCCGCGCTCAATGACGTGATTGGCGGGCAGGTGGAGATGATCTACGACACGCTGGCCTCGTCCATGCCACACATCAAGGCTGGCAATCTGGTGCCCATAGCGCTGGCCACACCGCAGCGCCTCAAAGAACTGCCCGACGTGCCCACGTTCGCCGAACTGGGCCTCAAGAGCGCCAACGAAGGCTTCTGGAACGGCGTGCTGGCGCCCGCAGGCCTGCCTGCGGATGTGCTGGAAAAGCTGCACAGCGGCATCGTGCGTGCGCTGCGCACGCCCATGGTGCAGGAGAAGTTCGCCGCCGCCGGTGCAATGGCGGTGGAAGACACACCGGCCGCATTCGCCAAGATCATCGCCGACGACATCGTGAAGTGGAAGAAGGTGGCCGAGGCCGGCCACATCTCGGCAGACTGACGCTGCAGCGCGGCCACACGCGTCGCTGGGCTCGCCGAGAGCGACGCTCGCTTGCCCTCGCCAGCCTGCATGGCGGCGCTGCCCAATGGTGTGGGGGAAGGGTGCTGGCGCGGGGCTATAACCGCTGCATGACTTCTTCCTGGATCGTGTGGGCGTGGATTCCGCTGACTTTGTGGGCCGCGCTCGCCCAGACTGCGCGCAATGCCGCGCAGCGCTCGCTGACGGCCGAGCTGGGCACGCTCGCAGCCACCTGGGTGCGCTTTCTGTATGGCCTGCCGCTCGCCACGGTCTGGGTGCTGGCGCTCACCTTTGTAGGCGCACATGCGGTGCCGCACTTCAGTGCGGTGTATGCCGCATGGCTGGCCATGGGCGCGCTGGCGCAGGTGGGCGCCACGGCGTTTTTGCTGCTGGCGATGACAGAGCGCAACTTCGTGCTGGCCGTGGCCTATTCCAAGACCGAAGTGCTGCAGGTGGCCTTGTTTTCGGCCGTGCTGCTGCACGAACTGCCAGGCCCGCTGGCGCTGGTTGCCATGGTGGCGGCCACGCTGGGCGTGGTGCTGCTCTCGCTGCCGCCGGGTGGCTGGCGCGCCTTGCGCGCGGGGCAGGGCGCAGAGCCTGGGGGGCGGGGCAGCCGCCGTCTGGTGGCTTACGGGCTGGCCTCGGGTGCGTGTTTTGCGCTGGCCACGGTGGGCTTTCGGGGTGCGTCGCTGGCGCTGGGCGACGGTGTGGCGCCCTGGGTGGCGGGCGCCTGGGGGGTGTTCTGGGCGCAGCTGCTGCAGACGGTGGTGCTGGGCGGCTGGCTGCTGGCCCGCCAGCCGGGTGTGGCCGGTGCGGTGGCGGGGGCCTGGCGCCTGTCGATGGTGGCGGGCTCGATGGGCGCTGTGGCGTCCATTGCATGGTTCACGGCCTACGCCATGCGGCCAGCGACCGACGTGCGCACGCTGGGGCTGGTGGAGGTGCTGTTCAGCTACGTGGTTTCCCGCCGTGTGTTCCGCGAAAGCCTCACCCGCACCGAGGCCTTGGGGCTGGCGCTGGTGGTGGCCGGCCTGGTGGGTATCTGCGCACAGTGGTAGCAAAGGGGCTGCAAAGCCCAACTGGCGCTGCGTGTGACGCATTTTTTGAGTCAAATTGGCCTTTTGCGCTTGTGCAGAAAGCGCTGGTAGCTATTAAATTTGAAGTGATGGTGCGGGTGTTGGCTGGCCGGCTCACCTGTCAAAAGAGTCCGCACAGGGCGGGCCGGGGCCGCGCACTGCCATAAAAAGTTCTGGCTCCGGCGATCGCCCACATCCAAACGGCGGGTTGTTGCGTATTCATCTACAAGCGCAGGCCACAAGCTACCGCGCCCCCGATCCATCCCAGAGAATGGGCGCATGAGCACCCACCACCCCGACAGCGAACTTATGGACCTTCTAGACCGCATTGCCGCGCAGGACGACACCGCGCTGAAAAAGCTGTACGAGCGCACCTCGTCGCAGCTTTTTGGCCTGGCGATGCGCATCGTGCGCAACCGCGATGCGGCGGAAGACGTGCTGCAGGAAGGGTTCATGAACATCTGGCGCGGGGCGGGCAACTACCGCGCCTCATTGAGCCCGCCCATGGCCTGGATGGGGCTGATCGTGCGCAGCCGGGCCCTGGATGCGCTGCGCAAGCGCAGCAGCGACCGCAGCGACGTGACCCAGGAGCTCGACGACGACATGGCCCAGATGCTGGAGGGCGACGCCCCCAACCCCATGGACGCCACCGACGCCAGTGAGCAGGCGTTTGCCCTGCACCAGTGCCTTGGCAAGCTCGACCATAAGCAGCGCGAGGTGGTCAGCCTGGCCTACCTGCGCGACCTGAGCCATGGCGAACTGGCCGAACAGCTCAAGCTGCCGCTGGGCACGGTCAAGTCGTGGATTCGCCGCGGGCTGGAGCAACTGCGCACCTGCATGGCGCGTTTTGCGTGAGGCGTCCATGAACATCGCCCAAAACCCCGAACTCGTCGACCGCCTGGCCGCCAGTTACGCGCTCGGCACGCTGCGTGGTGGCGCGCGCCGCCGCTTTGAAACCCTGGCCCGCGAACATGCCACCGTGCGCGCCGCCGCGCTGGTGTGGCAAGGCCGTTGGTCCGGCCTGACCGAACTGCAGGGCCTGCCGCCGGCTCCGCTGAGCGGCGCAGCCGCGGGTGCTGCCACGCCGTTGCCTGCACCCTCTGCCAATGTGTGGGTGCGTATCCAAAACCTCGTGCAAGCCGACCTGGACGCGGCCGCACAGGCCGCCGTCCGCGCTGCAGGGGGGGCTTCAGCGGTGTCGGCTGCTGGCAAGGCCGCAGTAGCGTGGTGGCGCAACCTGCGGCTGTGGCAGGGCGCTGCCGCGGCGGGCGCGCTGGCCACCGCCGCAGCCGTGGTGGTGGGCTTGCAGGCAAACACCAGCCTTCGCAGCACGCTCGGCACCCAGGTGGCAGCCCTGCAGCAGCAGTTGCAGGCCACGCCGCAGATCCGCTACGTCGCCGTGCTGGCCGACGAGAAGGCCGATGCCTCGGTCCTGGTGACGTTCGATGCGCGCAACCAGCAACTGGTGCTGGAACGCCTGGGCAACTTCCAGGAAGGGCGGGACAAATCGCTGCAGCTGTGGGCTCTGCCACCGGGCGGCGCACCGCGCTCGCTGGGCGTTCTGGGCCAGGACCGCAAGCTCACGTTGACCGCGGCAGAGAGCCAGATGCGGCAGGTACCCATGCTGGCCATCAGCCTGGAACCGTTGGGCGGCGTGCCTGGCGAAACCGGCC
>JBCNOJ010000458.1:0-3841 GCA_039593925.1 Acidovorax sp. | reverse complement strand
GCAGCGCGTTGAGCACCGAGGCCGGCACGAACCAGGGCTCGGACATTTGCAGCGCAATCTCGTGCACCGAAAAAATCGTGGCGCCGAAGCGGCCCAGTTGCTCACGCAGGCTGGCCTCGGCCTTGGCCGAGTCGGTGGCGCGCTGGTGGGGTTGCTCGATGTCGGCACAGCCCACGTTCCCGTCCTCGTCGGTCAGCATCAGGCTGAAACCCGAAGGCGTCTCGCTCAGGTGCGCCCAGAGGCCGATGCGGCGGTCGCTGGATTTTTTTTCGAGCGTGCGCACCCAGTCCATGTCGCGGTTGCGGTTGACCTCGGTGCCCTTGCGCAGGTCCTTGAAGGCTTCCATCGGGTCTTTCGGGTACACGCGCCACTGGCCGACGCTGCGTGCCGACACGGGCTCCGCCACGTTGATGGCCATGCCCACCAGCTCCTTGTGCAGGTCGTAGTAGCACAGGCCGTCGCCGTTGTGCAGCACGGTGGCGGGGTCGCTCACTTCCAGCTCCACAAAGTCGGGGCCCACCTTGGTCACCCAGCCGATGGCCTGGCCGGGGTTCTTGGGGCTGTCGAACGCGCCGATGTCTTCCTTGCGGCCGGTCACGAAGTAGTCGGTGAACTCGCGGTTGAAGTTCTGAAGCGGGTCGGGCGTGAAGGTAAAAGTGGTGCGACCGCTGGACGAGCGTGAGAGAGGCCGGCCTTGGGCTTCGCGCTCTTCGATGATTTCATCGAGAAGCGTGCGGTAGTGGGCGGTGATGTTCTTCACATAGCCCATGTCCTTGTAGCGCCCCTCGATCTTGAAGCTGCGCACACCCGCGTCGATGAGGGCGCGCAGGTTGTCGCTCTGGTTGTTGTCCTTCATCGAGAGCACGTGCTTGTCGTGCGCAATGAAGCGGCCCTGCGCGTCGGTCACCTGGTAGGGCAGGCGGCAGGCTTGGCTGCAGTCGCCGCGGTTGGCGCTGCGGCCCGTTTGCGCATGGCTGATGTTGCACTGCCCGCTGTAGGCCACGCACAGCGCGCCGTGGATGAAGAACTCGATGTTGGCGCGCCCCGGCGCATCCACGGGCCCCAGCGCCTTGTGCACGGAGGCGATCTGCTGCACCGTGAGCTCGCGCGCCAGCACGATCTGCGACAGGCCGGCGTCCTGCAGAAAGCGCGCCTTTTCAGGCGTGCGGATGTCGGTCTGGGTGCTGGCGTGCAGCTGGATGGGCGGCAGGTCGATTTCCAGGAGGCCCATGTCCTGGATGATGAGCGCATCGGCCCCGGCCTCGTACACCTGCCAGGCCATCTTGCGCGCGGCTTCGAGCTCGTCGTCGCGCAGGATGGTGTTCAGCGTGATGAAGATGCGGCTGTTGAAGCGGTGCGCATGCTTGACCAGACGCTCGATGTCCCGGATGTCGTTGCCCGCACCGGCCCGTGCGCCAAACGCGGGGCCGCCGATGTAGACGGCATCAGCGCCGTGGTTGATGGCTTCAATGCCAATGTCTGCGTCGCGCGCGGGCGAGAGCAGTTCGAGCTGGTGGGGCAGTAGGGACATGGTGCGTGATTATCCCAGCGTGCCTTGTTCAGCAGTGTTCGTTGGAGCTATTAGCGTGGTTAATGCCGGAGCAAATTGCTAAGTTTGCATAGCAATTTCGGCAAATGCGGCCCAGCGTGGCTACGATGCGCGCCTTGTTGTGTACAAGATCGGTGCACAACATGCCTTGCTTTGACTGATTCTTGGAGACTCCGCACCGTGTTTCGCCCCGCTTTTGCTTTCTCGCCCCTTTTCCGAATTTCTGCGCTGACCGCTGTGGCGTTGGCGGCCAGTCTGGCCTCCGCCCAGGACGTGCAAACCGTCAAGATCGCCCACGCCGGCCCTGTGTCAGGCGGTATTGCCCACATCGGCAAGGACACGGAAAACGGCGTGCGCCTGGCCATTGACGACCTGAACGCCCAGAACCTCGTCATCGGGGGCAAGAAGATCAAGTTTGAAATTGCGGCCGAAGACGACGCGGGCGACCCGCGCCAGGCCACCGCCGTGGCGCAGAAGCTGTGCGACCAGAAAGTGGCAGGCGTGGTGGGCCATCTGCAGTCGGGCACGTCCATTCCGGCATCGGCCATCTACGCCAAATGCGACTTGCCGCACATCACGGCCTCGGCCTCCAACCCCGACTTGACCAAACCCGGTCACAAGACCACGTTCCGCCTGATCGCCAACGACAACGCGCTGGGCGCTGCGCTGGCGCTGTTTGGTGCCGACCACTTGAAGCTCAAGAGCGTGGCCATCATCGACGACCGCACGGCCTACGGCCAGGGTGTGGCTTCGGTCTTCAAGGCCACGGCGCAGCAAAAGGGCCTGAAAGTGGTGGCAGAAGAGTTCACCAATGACAAGGCCACCGACTTCATGGCCATCCTGACTGCCATCAAGAACAAGAAGCCTGACGCCATCTTCTACGGCGGCCTGGACGCGCAAGCCGGTCCCATGCTGCGACAGATGGAGCAGTTGGGCTTGGGCAATGTGAAGTACTTTGGCGGCGACGCGCTGTGCACCGAAAAGCTGCCCGAGCTGTCGGGCAAGACCACGGCGCTCAAGAACGTGACCTGCGCGACGGGTGGTGCATCGGTGGACAAGATGCAGGGCGGCACCGACTGGAAGAAGCGCTACGACGCCAAGTTCCCCGGCCAGTTCCAGATCTACAGCCCCTATGCGTATGACGCCGCCATGGTGCTGGCTGACGCGATGAAGCGCGCCAACTCGGTGGACCCCAAGGTGTTCTCACCCTTCCTGGCCAAGACCGAGTACAAGGGCGTGACGGCGAACATCGCCTTCACCGCCAAGGGCGAGCTGACCACGCCCGCCGTGACGCTTTACACCTACAAGGACGGCAGCCGCGTGGCGTTGAACTAAAGCCCGCAGCGGCAGTGCTGCAGCAAACAACGGCCGCTTGAGCGGCCGTTGTGCGTTGTGGGTTTGCCTTACAGTCGGACGCTTGGCCAACGGGCAGCGGGTGCCTGGCAAGGAGCAGTTACATGCGTGCAGTGTTCGGAGTGGTGGGCCTGGTGGTGACGCTGGCCCTGGTGGGGGTTCTTGTCAAAAAGCAGCTGTCTGCCACGCGAGCGCCAGTGCCTTCATTGCAGCCTGCGCCGGGTGTTTCAGGTGCAGCGTCGGCGCCCACGGGCACGGTGCGTGACCAAAGCCAGCAGATCCAGCAGCAGGTCAAGGAACAGATGGACAGCCTGATGCAGCAGGCCCGGCCCATGCCGGATGACGCGAAATAAGCATAAAAATGGCCTCTAGCGCTTATCTGTAAAGCGCTAGTAGCTATGTTTTGAATAGCAGTGACTTCCCACAACGATACCCACTGGATGCGCTTGGCGCTGGCCGAGGCCCAGGCGGCCGCGCAGGCGGGCGAGGTGCCCGTGGGTGCCCTCGTGGTGAAAGACGGCGAGGTGATTGCCACGGGCCGCAACGCCCCGATGCAGGGCCACGACCCCACGGCCCACGCCGAGGTCCTGGCCCTGCGCCGGGCGGCCGAGGCGGTGGGCCAGTGGCGCCTGACCGACTGCACCCTGGTGGTCACCCTGGAGCCCTGCACGATGTGTGCGGGCGCCCTGGTGCAGTCCCGGGTGGCCCGGGTCGTCTACGGAGCCCGCGACGAGAAGGCGGGCGCGGCCGGCTCCCTCTGGGACGTCCTCCGCGACCGCCGCCTGAACCACCGCCCGGAGGTCATCGCGGGCGTCCTGGAGACGGAGTGCGCGAGCCGACTGACGGCGTTCATCCGGACCCGCTGACCGGGGTGCGCCCCGGCCCCCGAGAACCGATTTCTGTGCACGCCCCGGGATGGTCTAAGCTGTCTCTCGGTAG
>JBCNOJ010000457.1:0-3841 GCA_039593925.1 Acidovorax sp. | reverse complement strand
GCCGATGCCGTAGGCATGGCGAGGGTGCTGCGCTTTGTGGAAATGGGCTGCACCGACGGTGCGTAAACCCATGCCGCACACCCATCGCACCGCTCCCGTCCAACACACCAAACCAACCCATCACAAAATCCACAGCAATCTCTGCGCCCACCGCACCCCGACGGGCGCAGTGCACGCACAACACACAAGGAGTTCCCCATGCGACTGACCACACGAAGCCGTTATGCACTGGTAGCCCTTGCGGACGTGGCCTTGCGCGACGGCCGTGGGCCGGTGCCGCTGGCCACCATCAGCCTGCGGCACCGCATTTCGGTGTCGTACCTGGAGATGCTCTTCAGCGCGCTGCGGCGCGCCGGGCTTGTCGTCAGCACTCGGGGGCCCGGCGGCGGATACACCCTGGGTCGCAAGGCGTCTGACATCACCGTGGCAGACATCGCGCATGCTTCCGAGCAGGGCAAAACCGGGCAATCGGCGGCAGACCACGACACCATGACGGCCCGCCAGGGCGCGATGACCCACGCGCTATGGCAGCAGTTCAACCAAGCGGTGTCCGACCACCTGGAGTCCGTGACCTTGGCCGATGTGGTGGCCGGGCGCAGCGCGGCGGAACACATGGCGTGTGCAGCACGCACCGAGGCTGCGGCGGGCCAAGCCCCCTCGGCATCTGCATCTGCATCTGCAGCACACAAGCCTGCCAAGCGCCAGACGCCGCAGCCCGATGTGCCCAACTCGGTGTTCGCGCTGGGCGCCGTCGCGCGGGCGCGCTAGCGCGCAGCGCTGCAAGGCCGCAACCTGGCGGCAAGGCAGCGCTATCGGTGGCTCATCTTGCGCACCGCCCAGTCGCCCAGGCTTTGCACGGCCTGCACAAAGAAGATCAGCACCAGCACCACAGCCAGCATGATCTCGGGCAGAAAGCGCTGGTAGCCGTAGCGGATGCCCAGGTCGCCCAGGCCGCCGCCGCCAATGGCACCGGCCATGGCCGAGTAGCCGGTCAGGCTCACGAACGTGATGGTCAGGCCCGCCACGATGCCGGGCAGTGCCTCGGGCAGCAGCACCTTCCAGACGATCTGGCTGGTGGTGGCGCCCATGGCCTGCGCGGCTTCGACCAGGCCATGGTCCACCTCGCGCAAAGCGGCTTCGACGAGGCGCGCCACAAAGGGGGCTGCGGCAATCGTCAACGGCACCACCGCTGCGGCGGTGCCGATGGACGAGCCCGTGATGAGCCGCGTGAACGGGATGATGGCCACCAGCAGGATGATGAACGGCGTGGAGCGCACGGCGTTGACCAGCCAGCCCACCAGCTTGTTGACAGGGCCGTTTTGCAGCACGCCGCCGTGGTCCGTCAGGCGCAAAAACACGCCGAGCGGCACCCCGATGAGGCCCCCCACAATGCCGGAGATGCCCACCATGATGAGCGTCTCCCACAGCGACGAAGCAAACAGATCCAGCATGGCTGGCGTGAAGTTGTTGAACATGGTGTGTGCTCCCTCTTAACCGACTACAGCCACTTCTTCGACCTCGACCCCGCCCGCGCGCAGGTGCGCCACGGCGCCACGCACGCTGTCGGCCTCGCCGCTGGCGTATACGGCCAGCGAGCCAAAGGTTTCGTTCTGAATCTCATCCACCTGCCCGTGCAGGATGCTCATGTCCACCCCAAACTGGCGGATCAGCTGCGACAGGATGGGCTGGTAGGCGCTATCGCCCGCGTACGAGAGGCGCAGCAGCTGGCCCGTGTGGCCCGGCGCCGTGACCGCAAGTTGGCCCGCGAGCTTGCGCACATGGTCCAGCACACTGGCGGGCAGTTCTTGCGGCAGGATCTCGTCGATCAGGCTCTTGGTGATGGCCTGCTGCGGGCGGGTGAATACGTCCAGCACCCTGCCCTGCTCCACGATGCGGCCGGCCTCGATCACGGCCACGCGGTCGGCCACCTGCTTGATGACCTGCATCTGGTGCGTGATCAGCACCACCGTCAACCCCAGCTCGCGATTGACCTGGCGCAGCAGGTCGAGGATGGAGCGCGTGGTCTCTGGGTCCAGTGCGGATGTTGCCTCGTCGCTCAGCAGCACCTTAGGGCGGCTGGCCAATGCACGCGCAATGCCCACGCGCTGCTTTTGCCCGCCGCTGATCTGCGCCGGGTAGCGGTCGGCCAAGTGGGCCAGGCCCACCAGCTCCAGCAGCGGGTTCACGCGGGCACGGATGTCGGCCTTGCCCATGCCCGCCAGCTCCAGCGGCAGCGCAGCGTTGTCGAACACCGTGCGCGACGAGAGCAGATTGAAGTGCTGGAAGACCATTCCGATGTCACGGCGCGCCTCGCGCAGCTGGGCTTCATTGAGCTGAGTCAAGTCGCGCCCGTTGACGATCACCTGGCCGGTGGTGGGCCGGTTAAGCAAGTTGATGACGCGCACCAGCGAGCTTTTGCCCGCCCCGCTCTTGCCGATGATGCCGAACACTTCGCCCGGCTGAATGCTGAGATCGATGCCGCGCAGGGCCTCGACGGGGCCTTGTGGGCCCTGGTAGGTTTGGGTGATACCCCGTAAGTCGATCATGACAAAACAAAAAGCGGCGCCGCCCTGCCATGAAGCCATGGGCCGGGGCGGCGCGCTGTGATTGGAAAGATGGGATGCGGGACTGTATCGGCGAATCGTAAGAACACAAACGATCAAGAAATCGAGTGATTAGATGCGTAAGTTATAAAGACCGTGCTAGCGCCAGGCAGAAATCATCATTTTTGATAGCTATCAGCGCTTACTGGATAAGCGCTAGAGGCCAATTTGGCTATAAACCTCGCCACAAGCACCCCTGCAGCAACGGCAGTGCACCTTCACACCCACCCGCTTCACATCCGCGCACCGGGCCGGGCATCGGGCACCGGCTCAGCCTTGCTGCTCGGTGCCGAGCCCCATCACCGCATGCACTTTGGCCACGAGCGCCTGGGCATCGAACGGCTTGACCAACAGCTCCATCTGCGCACCCAGAAAACGCGGGTTCATGGCCGCCTGCTCGGCGTAGCCGGTCATCAGGATGACCTTGATGTTGGGCAGTTTTTCGCGCGCATAGTCGGCCACCTGGCGGCCATTGGGCCCAGGCAGGCCTACGTCGGAGACCAGCAGGTCAAAGTGCACGGCGCCCGACAGCAGCGCCATGGCGGCATTGCCGTTGGTGGCCTCCATCACTTGAAAGCCCATGTCGCGCAGCAATTCCACGGCCAGCGCGCGCACCGTGTCTTCGTCCTCCACCACCAGAATGGAATCGCGCCGTCGTGCGCCCGACAAGGCCAGTTCTGGCTCGGGCTCCGGCTGCTGCTCCTCATGCCGCGCCCGCATGAAATACAGCGACACCGCCGTGCCCTGCCCCACCGTGCTGTCCAGCACCGCAACGCCGCCCGACTGGCGCATGAAGCCGTAAATCATCGACAAGCCCAGGCCCGTGCCCTGCCCCAGCGGCTTGGTGGTGAAGAATGGGTCAAACGCCCGCGCCACCACATCGTCCGCCATGCCGGTGCCCGTGTCGCGCACGGTGATGCGCACATAGTCGCCGGGCTCCAGGCCTGGGATGGAGGCCACAGTGGACGAATCGGCTTGCACGTTGTCGGCACTGATGTGCAGCGTGCCCCCTTCGGGCATGGCGTCGCGCGCGTTGATGGCCAGGTTGACCACCGAACTTTCGAACTGGCTCACGTCGGTCAGCGCGGGCCACAGGCCATCGGGCAGATCCAGGTGCAGCGCAATGTTCTCGCCGCAGGTGGTGGCCAGCATCGTCTCCAGGCCCTTCAGCGAGCGGCCCAGGTCCACCGCGCGCGAGTCCAGCGGCTGCCCCCGCGTGAACGCCAGCAGCCGCTGCC
>JBCNOJ010000456.1:0-3864 GCA_039593925.1 Acidovorax sp. | reverse complement strand
AGGGCGCCCTCCCCCGGGGCGCCACCAGCGCCGCTTGACGGGCGTGGTCAGCCGCATCTCTGCGGCTTGTGCGTGGGCCTGCAGGCCCTCGCCGTAGGCCAGCTCGGCGGCGATGGTGCCCAGCACCTGGGCACCGGCCTCGCTCACCTCGATGAGGCTGCTGCGTTTCTGGAAGTCGTACACGCCCAGGGGCGACGAGAAGCGCGCCGTGCCGCTGGTGGGCAGCACGTGGTTGGGGCCGGCGCAGTAGTCGCCCAGGCTTTCGGAGGTGTAGGCACCCAGGAAGATCGCACCCGCATGGCGCAGCAGCGGCTCCCAGCGGTGCGGGTCGGTGCTGCTCACTTCCAGGTGTTCCGGTGCGATGCGGTTGCTGATCGCGCAGGCTTCTTCCATGTCCTTGGTGAGGATCAGTGCGCCCCGGCCGGTGAGGCTCTTGGCGATGATCTCGGCGCGCGGCATGGTGGGCAACAGGCGGTCGATCTCGCGCTGCACGGCGTCGAGGTAGGCGGCGTCAGGACACAGCAGGATGCTCTGCGCCAGCTCGTCATGCTCGGCCTGGCTGAAGAGATCCATCGCCACCCAGTCGGGCGGCGTGGTGCCGTCGGCCAGCACCAGGATTTCGCTCGGGCCCGCAATCATGTCGATGCCCACAGTGCCAAACACGCGCTTCTTGGCGCTGGCCACGTAGGCATTGCCGGGGCCGGTGATCTTGTCGACCTTGGGCACGGTCTCCGTTCCATACGCCAGCGCGGCCACGGCCTGGGCGCCGCCGATGGTGAAGGCGCGGGTCACACCGGCCACGTAGGCGGCTGCCAGCACCAGCTCGTTGCGCTCGCCCTTCGTCGAGGTGCCCTCGCCCGTTCCACCGGTCGCCACGCTGCCGTGCACGGGCGTGGGCACAACCATGATGATTTCCTGCACGCCCGCCACATGGGCCGGGATGGCGTTCATCAGCAGGCTGGACGGATACGCGGCCTTGCCGCCGGGCACGTAGATGCCCACACGGTCCAGCGGCGTGACCTTCTGGCCCAGCAGCGTGCCGTCTTCGTCGCGGTAGCTCCAGCTCTCGCCCGAGGCCTTCTTCTGCGCTTCGTGGTAGCTGCGCACGCGCTTCGCTGCAGCCTGCAGGGCGTCGCGCTGAGCCTGTGGAATGGCGTCGAACGCGGCCTTGAAGTCGGCCTGGGTCAGCTCCAGCGCGGCCATGTCGGGCGCAGAGAGGCCGTCGAAGCGAGCGGTGTACTCCAACACCGCCGCGTCGCCGCGCTTTTGCACGTCGGCCAGGATGTCGGCCACGCGCTGCTCGATGGCCGCGTCGGTGTCGGCAGACCAATGCAGGCGGGCTGCAAAATCAGCCTCGAAAGTGGCCGAAGCGGTGGACAGACGGGCGGGAGCAGCTACCAAAGTCATAGTGTCAGTCGTTGGGTGGAGGTCAGTTTTTTTCGGCCGGTATGGCCGAGGCAAACGCATCGATGATGCGGCGCAGCGGCGCCTGCTTGAGCTTGAGCGCGGCCTGGTTCACGACCAGGTAGGAGCTGATGTCCATGATGCGCTCGACTTCGACAAGGTTGTTGGCCTTGAGGGTGTTGCCGGTGGAGACCAGGTCCACGATGGCATCGGCCAGGCCCGTGAGCGGCGCCAATTCCATGCTGCCGTAGAGCTTGACCATGTCCACGTGCACGCCCTTGCTCGCAAAAAAGTCGCGCGCAATGCCGGTGTACTTGGTGGCGACCTTCAGGCGCGAGCCCTGCTTGACGGCCTGGGCATAGTCGAAGTCATTGCGCACGGCCACGCTCACGCGGCACTTGGCAATGCGCAGGTCCAGCGGCTGGTACAGGCCCTGACCGCCGTGCTCGATGAGCGTGTCCTTTCCCGTCACGCCGATGTCGGCGCCGCCGTATTCCACGTAGGTGGGAACGTCGGTGGCGCGCACCAGCACCACGCGCACGTTGGGCTGGTTGGTGGGAAGGATGAGCTTGCGCGACTTTTCGGGGTCTTCGAGCACCTCGATGCCTGCGGCGGCCAGCAGCGGCAGGGTTTCGTCAAAGATGCGGCCCTTGGAAAGCGCCAGGGTGATCATGTTGCTGCTGCTCATGCTTTTACTCGTTCGATGTCTGCGCCGATGCCGCGCAATTTGGCTTCCATGCAATCGTAGCCACGGTCCAGGTGGTAGATGCGGTCCACCACGGTTTCACCATCGGCCACGAGGCCTGCGATGACGAGGCTGGCGGACGCACGCAGGTCGGTGGCCATGACGGTGGCGCCGGACAGGCGGGGCACACCCTCAATCACCGCCACCTTGCCATCCACCTGGATTTTGGCGCCCAGGCGAACCAGCTCATTGACGTGCATGAAACGGTTTTCAAAAATCGTCTCGGTCACCGTGGCCGTGCCCTGGGCAATGCAGTTGAGCGCCATGAACTGGGCCTGCATGTCGGTGGGGAAACCGGGGTACTCGGTGGTGCGAAAGCCCTGGGCCTTGAGCGTGGCACCGCCCGCGCTTTGCATTCGGATGCCGCCGTCCACGGCCTGCACGGTGGCACCGGCCTCGCGCAGCTTTTCGATCACGGCGTCGAGGTGGTCGGCGCGGCCATGGCGCAGCAGCACATCACCACCCGTGGCGGCCACGGCACACAGGAAGGTGCCTGCTTCAATGCGGTCGGCCACCACGCGGTGGGTGCAGCCGTGCAGCTTCTCAACGCCCTGGATGCGGATGCGGCTGGTGCCGTGGCCTTCGATCTTCGCGCCCATGGCGATCAGCATCTCGGCCAGGTCCGAAATCTCGGGCTCTTGCGCGGCGTTTTCGAGCACCGTCTCGCCCTCGGCCAGCGCAGCGGCCATGAGGAAGTTCTCGGTGCCCGTCACCGTGACCATGTCGGTGGTGATGCGCGCGCCCTTCAGGCGCTTCCAGCCTGCGGGCAGTTTGGCGATCATGTAGCCGTGCTCGACCACGATCTCGGCGCCCATGGCGGCCAGGCCCTTGATGTGCTGGTCCACCGGGCGCGAGCCGATGGCGCAGCCGCCAGGCAGTGACACCGTGGCCTCGCCAAAGCGCGCCAGCAGCGGGCCCAGGGCCAGCACGGAGGCGCGCATGGTCTTGACCAGCTCGTAGGGCGCCTCGGGCGTGCTCAGCGCGCTGGCGTTGATGCGCACCGTGCCGTCATCGGCCCGCTCGGCCGCCACGCCCATGTTGCGGATGAGCTTGAGCATGGTGCTCACGTCCTGCAGCTGGGGCACGTTGAGCAAGGTCACAGGCTCGGCTGTGAGCAGGGCGGCACACAACTCCGGCAAGGCGGCGTTCTTGGCGCCGGAGACCAGCACCTCGCCTTGCAAGCTGCGTCCGCCGCGAATCAGGAGTTTGTCCATGTCGATTTACCAGAATATGAATAAAAACAGGCTCTAGCGCTTATCCAGCAAGCGCCAATAGCTATTAATAAAAGAGCAGCCGCTGCGCGCCTGCTGCCCTGCCCTTGCGCTTTTTACTGCGCCTGCGCCGCTGCCCACTCGGCGGGGGTGAAGGTCTTCATCGACAGCGCGTGCACTTCGTCGGTGTGCATTTTGGCGCCCAGCGTCGCGTAGACGCGTTGGTGCCGCTGAATGGAGCGCTTACCCTCGAACTCGGCCGAGACGATGGTGGCGTACCAATGGCGGCCGTCGCCTTCCAGCGTGATGTGTTCGCAGGGCAGACCTGCGGTGATGATGTCTTTGAGTTGGTCTGCGGTCATGGTGGGGCGCTCGAGATCAATGAGGACTGACGCAAATCGGGATGCAACAACCGCCTCGCCCTGAAGGGGAGCGCTTGCCTGAACCTTGTTTTGCGTCAGTCATGTCAGTTACGGATTTTGTAGCCCGTGCGCAGCAGGTTCA
>JBCNOJ010000455.1:0-3865 GCA_039593925.1 Acidovorax sp. | reverse complement strand
GGACTCGCCGCTGGCGGCGCAGCGCCTGGGCATCAGCACCGTATACCAGGAGGTCAACCTCTGCCCCAATCTTTCAGTGGCGGAGAACATCTTTGCGGGCCGCTACCCGCGCTGCGGCATCGCGCAAGGCTTTCGCATCGACTGGGCCACGCTGCACCAGCGCGCCCGCGATCTGGTGGCGCGCATCGGCCTGCAGATCGACGTGACGCGCCTGCTGTCGGACTACCCGGTGGCCGTGCAACAGCTGGTCGCCATTGCCCGCGCGCTGAGCATTGAGGCGCGCGTGCTCATCCTCGATGAGCCCACCTCCAGCCTGGACGACGACGAAGTGCAAAAGCTCTTCGAGGTGCTGCGGCGCCTGCGCAGCGAGGGGCTGTCCATCGTCTTTGTGACGCATTTCCTGAACCAGGTGTATGCCGTGTCCGACCGCATCACCGTGCTGCGCAACGGCAGCTGGGTCGGCGAGTGGCTGGCCAAAGACCTGGGGCCACAGGCACTGATCGCAGCCATGCTGGGTCGCGACCTGGCCGCAGCGTCGGAGCAACCCGCACCAGCGCCCTCCGTGGACAGCCGCCAGGCCACGCTGCTGCAAACCGAGGGCCTGGGGCAGGACACGCAATTGCAGCCGCTGGACCTGCAGATCCGCGCGGGCGAGGTAGTGGGTCTGGCCGGGCTGCTGGGCTCGGGCCGCACCGAGCTGGCGCGTCTGCTGTTTGGTCTGGAGCAGCCCGACCGGGGCGCGCTGCGCATTGACGGGCAGGTGGTGAAATTCGCCAACCCCATGGACGCGATCCGCCATGGCCTGGCCCTGTGCCCCGAAGAGCGCAAGACCGACGGCATCGTGGCCGAGCTGTCGGTGCGCGAGAACATTGCGCTGGCGCTGCAGGCCCGCATGGGCGTGGGCAAGTTCCTCTCGCGCGCCGAGCAGACGGCCCTGGCCGAACGCTATGTGAAGCTATTGGGCATCAGGACCGAAACCGTGGACAAGCCCATCGGCCTGCTCTCGGGTGGCAACCAGCAAAAGGCCATCCTCGCGCGCTGGATGGCCATCGAGCCGCGCCTGCTCATCCTCGACGAACCCACGCGCGGCATCGACGTGGCCGCCAAGCAGGAAATCATGGACCAGATCCTGCGCCTGGCCCAGGCGGGCATGGCCGTGTTGTTCATCTCTTCCGAAATGAGCGAGGTGGTGCGCGTAGCGCACCGCATCGTGGTGCTCCGCGATCGCCACAAGGTGGGTGAACTTCCAGCTGGAAGTAGCGAGGACGCCGTCTACGAACTCATCGCCGCAGAACAACATGCCTGAAAAACGCAATACCCCCTCCCCCATTGCCGCGCTGATGCACCACCGACTGGCCTGGCCCATCATCACGCTGCTGTTGTTGCTGGGTATCAACACGGCCTTCAACGCGAGCTTCTTGAACATCGAATGGCGCGACGGGCACCTGTACGGCAGCCTCATCGACATCCTGAACCGCGCCGCACCGTTGGTGCTGGTGTCCCTGGGCATGACGCTGGTGATTGCCACGCGCGGCATCGATATTTCGGTGGGTGCCGTGGTCGCGATAGCTGCTGCGGTGGCTGCTTGGCTCATCGGCGGCTCGGTGTCGGGCACCGAGAGCCGGTTTCCACTGCCCGTCGCCATCCTGGGCGCCATCGGCGTGGCGCTGCTGTGCGGGCTGTGGAATGGCGTGCTGGTCGCCAAGGTGGGCATGCAGCCCATCATTGCCACGCTGATCCTGATGGTGGCGGGCCGGGGCATTGCCCAGCTCATCACCGACGGGCAGATCATCACCATCTACTACACGCCCTACTTCTTCATGGGCGGCGGGTACCTGGCGGGGCTGCCTTTCTCGCTGTTTATGGTGGCTGTGGTCTTTGCCGTGCTGTACCTGGCCATCACGCGCACGGCGCTGGGCCTGTTCATCCAGGCGGTGGGCATCAACCCTACGGCAGCGCGCGTGGCGGGTGTGCAGGCGGGGCGGCTTATCGTAGCGGCCTACGTGTTCTGCGGCGTGTGCGCGGGCATTGCGGGGCTGCTGATCAGCTCCAACGTGAAGAGTGCCGACGGTAACAACGCCGGGCAGTTGCTGGAGCTGGACGCTATCCTGGCCGTTACGCTGGGTGGCACCGCACTCACCGGCGGGCGCTTCAGCCTGGTGGGCAGCGTGATCGGTGCGCTCATCATCCAGACGCTGACCTACGCCATCTACTCGCTGGGCGTGCCGCCCGAGATCAACCTCGTGGTGAAAGCCGTGGTGGTGTTCATCGTGATGCTGCTGCAGTCGCCCGAGTTCCGGGCGCAAGTCGGCGCCCTGGCCCGCCGCCCGGCCGCTGGAGCCCTCCCATGAGCGCCGTGCCCAAGACCGCAGGCTTCGGCACCGTGAACCACCCTGCCCCACAGGCCACCGCCGAGCGCGCGCGGTTCAACCCCAAGTACCTGCCGCTGGCAGCCACCATCTCGCTGTTTGTGGCCATGGCCACGCTGGGTTCGGTGCTGTACACCGGGTTCTTCTCGGCCCAGGTGTTTCTCAACCTGCTGATCGACAACGCCTTCCTCATCATCGTGGCGGTGGGCATGACGTTTGTGATCCTGTCGGGCGGCATCGACCTCTCAGTGGGATCGGTGGTGGCGCTGACCACCATGGTGCTGGCCGCGCTGGTGGAGCACCATGGCTGGAACCCGATGGCCGCCATCCCGCTGGTGCTGCTGATGGGCACGGCGTTTGGCGCGTTCATGGGGTTCCTGATTGAACGCTTTCGGCTGCAGCCCTTCATCGTCACGCTGGCCGGCATGTTCCTGGCGCGGGGGCTGTGCTACCTCATCAGCATCGACTCCATCAGCATCACGCACGAGGGCTATTCGGAGCTGGCCCAGTGGCGTCTGCCGCTGTGGGAAGGCGCTTCGCTCTCGCTGGGGGCCCTCATCGCCATCGCGGTGCTGCTGGTGGCGCTGTTTGTGGCGCACTGCACGCCGTTCGGTCGCAGTGTGTATGCGGTAGGCGGCAGCGAGCATTCGGCCGTGCTCATGGGCCTGCCAGTGCGCCGCACGCTCATTGGCGTGTACACGCTGTCGGGCTTTTGCTCAGCGCTGGCGGGCGTGGTGTTCACGTTCTACATGCTGTCGGGCTACGGCCTGCATGCCGTGGGCATGGAGCTGGACGCGATTGCCGCCGTGGTCATTGGAGGCACGCTGCTCACGGGTGGCGTGGGCTATGTGGCGGGCACGCTGTTTGGCGTGCTCATGCTCGGAATCATCCAGACCCTGATTTCCTTCGACGGCACGCTCAGCTCCTGGTGGACGCGCATCGTCGTCGGTGTGCTGCTCTTTGCTTTCTGCCTGCTGCAGCGGCTGCTTTCGCGCCGCTCGGGCAAGCGCCATTGAACCGTTGTTTCCCCTCTTCCTTTCGCACCCCACCATGACCACCCCCAAGCGCAAACTCCGCTCCGCCGAATGGTTCGGCACGGCCGACAAGAACGGCTTCATGTACCGCAGCTGGATGAAGAACCAGGGCCTTCCCGACCATGTTTTTGACGGCCGCCCGGTGATCGGCATCTGCAACACCTGGTCCGAGCTGACCCCGTGCAATGCCCACTTCCGCAAGATTGCCGAGCATGTGAAACGCGGCATTTACGAGGCGGGTGGGTTCCCGGTCGAGTTCCCGGTGTTCTCCAACGGCGAATCCAACCTGCGCCCCACGGCCATGCTCACGCGCAACCTGGCCAGCATGGATGTGGAAGAAGCCATTCGCGGCAACCCCATCGACGCCGTGGTGCTGCTGGTCGGCTGCGACAAGACCACACCCGCGCTGCTGATGGGTGCGGCCAGCTGCGACGTGCCCGCCATCGTGGTCACGGGCGGGCC
>JBCNOJ010000454.1:0-3878 GCA_039593925.1 Acidovorax sp. | reverse complement strand
TTCGCTGCCCGTGAAGACCGTGGCCGAGCTGATTGCCTACGGCAAGGCCCACCCCGGCAAGCTCAACTACGCCACCAGCGGCAACGGCACCATCGTGCACCTGAACACGGCGGCCTTCAGCGCCCAGGCGGGTGTGGAGATGACGCACATCCCCTACAAGGGCACGGCACTGGCCATCCCTGACCTGATTGCCGGGCAGACGCATGTGCTGTTTGACTCGCTGCCCACCGGCATGCCGCACGCCAAGGCCGGCCGGCTGCGCGCCATCGCGGTGACCAGCGAGAAGCGCAGCACGCTGGCGCCCGAGCTGCCCACGCTGGCCGAATCCGGCCTGCCCGGCTACTCGTCGGTGACCTGGTTTGGTGTGTACCTGCCCGCTGGCGCATCGCCTGCACTGGTCGAGAAGGTGCACAAGGCCTTTGCCAAGGCCGTGCAGGCCCCTGAAGTGGCCGAGAGCCTGGCCAAGCTGGGCGTGGAGCCCGCCGCGCCGCGCACGCCCGCGCAGTTTGCGTCGATGGTGCAGGCCGACAGCAACCGTTGGGCGACGGTGATTCGCCAACACAAAATAACCCTGGAGTGACATCCCCCTGAGCGGCTTTGCCGCTTCCCCCTTCTCTCGAATGGCATTGCCATTCGGGAAGGGGGACGACGCCCTCGGTGCGGGGCGGCCCTTCCTCGGCGTCCCTCGCTTTGCGCCGCGCCGGTTTCATGCAGCTCGCCCTGTGCGGGGCAACAGAGTCAGAACGCTATGAATACCCCATCCCTCGACTGGTCCCTTCCCTACGCCTCCAACCGCAGCGCGGTCATGGGCCGCAATGTGGTCTCCACCTCGCAGCCGCTGGCCGCGCAGGCGGGTCTGCGCATGCTGCTGGCGGGGGGCAACGCGGTGGATGCCGCCATTGCCGCCGCCATGGCGCTCACGGTGGTGGAGCCCACGGGCTGCGGCCTGGGCAGCGACGGGTTTGCCATCGTGTGGGATGGCAAGGAGCTGCACGGCCTCAATGCTTCGGGCCGCTCGCCTGCGGCATGGACGCCGGAATACTTCGAGAAGCTGGGCGGCATTCCTGAAACGGGCTGGAACGCCGTCACCGTGCCGGGCGCCGTGTCGGCCTGGGTGGCCTTGTCCAAGCGCCTTGGCAAGCTGCTGTTTGCACAACTGGCCCAGCCCGCCATCGACTACGCGCGCAATGGCTTTCCGGTGTCGCCCACCATCGCCCGCCTGTGGGCGCTGGGCGCGGCCAAGTTGGGCACACAGCCCGGGTTTGCCGAGTGCTTCATGCCGAACGGCCGGGTGCCTAAGGCAGGTGAGGTCTTCCGCAGCGAAGCCCATGCACGCACGCTGGAGCTGATTGCCGAAACCGAGGGCGAGGCCTTCTACCGCGGCGTGATTGCTGAACGCATCGCCGCCCATGCGCAAGCCAACGGCGGCGCGATGACGATGGCCGATCTGGCCGCGCACCAGGCCGACTGGGTGGGCACCATCCAACAGCGGTTTGGCGACTCGGTCATTCACGAAATTCCGCCCAACGGACAAGGCATTGCCGCGCTGATGGCGCTGGGCATGCTCGACGCACACGGCATTGGCAAGCATCCGCTGGACGATGTGGAAACCGTGCACGCCAGCATCGAGGCCATGAAGCTCGCGTTTGCCGACCTGCATCAGTACAACGCTGACATCGACGCCATGCACGTCAAGCCCGATGCGCTGCTGAACCCCGACTACCTGCGCAGCCGCGCCGCGCTGATCGACACCACGCGCGCTGGCGACCCTGGCTACGGCGCACCGCGCCCCGGCGGCACGGTGTATCTGTCGGCGGCCGACGCGTCCGGCATGATGGTCTCGTTCATCCAGTCCAACTACATGGGCTTTGGCTCGGGCGTGGTGGTACCGGGCACGGGCATCAGCTTGCAGAACCGGGGCCACGGCTTCAACCTGATTCCGGGCCACGCCAACCAGGTGGCGCCGCGCAAGCGCCCCTCGCACACCATCATCCCGGCCTTTGCCATGCATGCCGACGGCACGCCCCAGATGGCGTTTGGCGTGATGGGCGGGCCGATGCAGAGCCAGGGCCACACCCAGATGGCACTGCGCGTGCTGCGCTACGGCCAGAACCCGCAGGCGGCGGCCGATGCGCCCCGCTGGCGTGTGACGGGTGGCAAGGGCGTGGCCGTGGAGCCAGGCTTTGACCCCGCCGTGGTCGCCGCGCTGCGCGCACGCGGGCACGAGGTGATGGTGGAAGAGGGCAACGGCGTGTTCGCTTTTGGCGGCGCCCAGCTGGTGCTCAGGAACGGCAACAGCTACATCGCAGGTTCGGACCCGCGCAAGGACGGGCACGCGGTGGCGTTCTGACGGCCTTGCGCGCGGCGCCCTTGGGCGGTTCAGCGCGCTGCGCAGGTCGGAAACCGCTTGGCGAGCTCGTGCGCCGGCATCGTCTCCGCAAGATCGAGGTTGCGCACCAGCGGGATGTATTCTCCCGTTTCGGTGAATCGCAAGAGGGTGGTTACGACGCGGCTGCCGGAGCCGCCTTGTTGGCAGCCCGACAGTTCCAGCCCCAGGCCCAGTTGGCGGGAACCATCGTCCGTGCCTTTCCAGCCCATGGCCCGCTCTCGCAGGGCCTGCAGGCGCGGCAGGGTCGATCCGCCAGACCTGCACATGGGTCCGGGGCGTTTCATATTCCGCGAGCATGCTGCGATCGGCCGTGCTGCGCAGCTCCTGCAGGGGCAATTTTTCTTCCAGGCGCTCGGTGGCGATGGCTCCCCCGGGCTGGCGCAGCGTGCGCGAAACGCTCACCGTGAGTTCCAGTGCGTTGCCATGAAGCTGCAGGCCCGGGCTGTGCACCACGGCGGCGCGCAGGGCGGCGGGTTCCAGCGTTTCCAGTTGGAGCTGCCGCAGCTTCCACAGTGATGACACCGGCACACTGCCACAGGCCGACAGCAGCACCAGGGTCAAAAGACACGATGAAGCACGGAGAAAAGCCAAAGGGCGCAGGGGCGTTAGCAAAAAAAGCATGGTGATAAATTTCTGTTTAACGGTATATTATTATTGTTTAACAGAAAAATTTGCCAGCCATGACGCAACCTTTACCTTCCTCGGTATCCCCTGTGCACAGCCCCTCGTTTCGCCGCCTGGCCTGGGGCCTTCTGGCGGCCAGCTGGGCGTGTGCCCTGGTATCGCTGGTGTTGTCGATGGCGCGCTGGGCGGCCATCGGGCATGAAACGGGTTGGGGTGGCTGGATGCCGCTGTCGGTGGTGCCCTCGCAAGCCTTGCTGGTCGGCCTCATGCCGCCGCCCTCCATGGAGACCCATTGGCGCTGGGTGGGCGTGGCGCTGGAGTGCATTCCCGCTGCGGCCATGCTCTATGCGGTGCTGTGCGTTCACCGCATCTGTCGGTCCTTTCTGGCCGGGGCCGTGTTCGGGCCGGCGGTGGTGCACGGGTTCCGTGGCGTGGGCTGGGGTTTTTTGGCGATGTTCGTGACTTCGCTCGTCTACCAGGCGGGAGTGACGGCACTGCTGTCCTGGCTGGCTTCCGGCCAGCAGAACGGCCTGGTGGCGCTGAGCGTGGGGCCGTTTGAAATGAGCGTGTTGGTCGTGGGGCTGATGATGTTGCTCCTGGGGCACGTGCTGGCCGAGGGCCACCGCCTGCAAGCCGAAGCGGATGCGTTTGTTTAGCCACTCGCCAGCGAAGGAATTCCCATGGCGATTGTCGTGACCCTGGATGAAATGCTCGCGCGCCGCAAGGTCAAGTCGCGCGATCTGGCGGCCCATGTGGGCACTTCGGCCATGATCGGCACCACCCACTCGGCTACCCGGGCGATGCGCCGCACGCCGCCGTACAGCACGGCCGCAAGTACGACCAGCAACACCGCCGTGGTGCCTGC
>JBCNOJ010000453.1:0-3902 GCA_039593925.1 Acidovorax sp. | reverse complement strand
GTCGGCCACGGGTTGCTCGGCGCCGAAGGCCGCAGCAAAGACCTGGGACGAAAGCATGCCCTCTTCGATCAAGGCACGGGTGACCGTCAGCGCACGCTGCGCTGAAAGCTCCAGGTTGTCGGCAAACCGGCGCTGGGGGCCGCGAATCAGCGTGGTGTTGTCGGTGAAGCCGCTGACCATCAGCATCTCGTCGCGCTCACGCAGGTACACCGCCAGCGGCTGTACCAAAGTCTTGAGCAGTTGCCGACCCTCAGGCCGAAGCTCGTCCGAGCCGGCCGCAAACAGCACACTTCCGCTGATGCCGATGCGCCCGTTGTTCACCGTGACACGGCCACTGGCCAGAGGAATCGCCAGCGCCTTCTCCAGCGCCATGCGGCGCTGCTCTTCCATCTGGCGCTTTTCCACTTCTTGCTTGAGGCTGGCCACCAGGTCGATTTGCACGACGAGCACACCCACCAGGATCAGCACGAATGCGCCCAACAACCCGGCCATGAGGTCGCCAAAGACCGCCCACACCGGTGCAGTTTGCTCGGTGGCATCGTCCAGTGTGTCGTCGATGCCGATCACGCGGGCACTCCCTGCTCCGACGAGGCCTTGCCATGCAAGCGGCGGAGGTCTTCCACAATGCCTTGCTGCGAACTGATGCTCAGGTCAATCACCTCGCGGGCCTGGGCCACGTAGTAGGCCAATTGCTCGTCGCTTCGGCTCAGCGACTGACCGATGGCTCCTTCGATGCCCTGTAGGCTCTGCACCAGCTTGTCGTTGCTGGCGCTGAACAGCTCGACGCCATGGTTGAACGCTTCACCCAGCGCCGCCAACTCCACCGCACTGGCTGCCACATGCGCTGCCACATCGTCGGCCTTGCCAGCCTGGGTGCCCAAGGCCTGCACAAATTGCTGGCCGGCCTGCTCCAGCGTTTCGGATGCGGATGCCACCAGGGTGTCGATGGCTGCACGCTGCTGCGCCGCCGAGTCGCTGACGGATTGCAGCAACGTGCCGAGTTGCTCGGTCATGGCGGTGCGCTCGTCCAGCGCGATGTTGTCGCGCTCGCTCAGACGGGTCATCTCCTGGCGCAGTTGGGTGATGACTTCGGCAGCAGCCTGCGGCACATCAGACGCCGTCTGCAGCAGGCGCGTCAGCGGAGCTTCCAGCGCCGCACCCAGCGTGGCAAGGTGCTGTGCCACCGCGCCCTGCAGTTCTTCTAGCCGCTGCACGGCGGCGTCGCCCCGGCTGGCCTCTGCGTCGCGCAAGGCGGCCAGTTCGGTACGCCACACTTGCGCCATCTCGGCCAATCGCTGGCTCTGCGCCTGCACCCAACGCTCTTCGCCAGCAATACGATCTCGCATCAGTGCATCGGACTGCTCCATCAGCGCCGATGCGCTGCCCAAGGTGCGCGCCACCTGTTCAGTGAGCCGCTCAGCGATCTGAGAGGCGGTCCCTTCCAACGCGGCCGCCACCGCGCGCTGTTGTTGCACCCCGTGATCACCCACACGCTGCCACTCTACGCTCAAAGTGCCAGCCAGGCCTTGCATGGCCTGGCTCCACCGCTCCTGGCGCTGCTGGTCGGTCGCCAACTGGGCGGCATGCGATTGCGCGACCGTGTGCTGCAACGCCTCCAACAGTGCGGCGGCGCGGTCGTCGAACGCCTGCGAGGCCGTGGCCAGGCTGGTGTCCAGCCGCGCCGCGGCCGCCTGCAGAGTGTCGCCCACACCACGTTGCTGCTCCGCCGCTTTGGCACCCAGCCGTTGCCATTCGCCCGCCAGAGTTCCGGTTAGCTCCTGCAAACCGCGGTTCCAGCTTTCCTGCCGCGCCTGGTCTGCAGCCAACTGAGCGGTGTGAGACTGCGCCACCGTGTCCTGCAAAGCACTCAGCAGCGCGGCAGACCGTTGCTCGAACGCGGATGCTGTCGCTTGCAATCTTTGCTCGACCTGCCCGGCTGCGGCTTCCAAAGCGGCGGACACCTTGGTCTGCCGCTCAGCCGCCTGTTCGCCTGCCTGCTGCCAATGGTCGGCCAGTGTGCTGGACATGGCTTCGATGGACTGGCTCCAGCGCTCCAACCGCTGGCTGTCCGCCGCCACTTGAGCTGTGTGCGCCTGGGCGGCGGCTTCCTGCATGGCGGCCACCAGGGCCGCGCTGCGCTGATCAAATGCCTGGGTGGTCTGTTGGAGCGCACCATTCAGGCTGCCTAACAGCGCCTCGTGCGTTCGGGCCTGATCGCCAAGCGCGGCGGTCCAGGTGTCGGCGACTTGGCGTGCCGTTCCCTCCCACTGCGCCGTCAACCCCTGCATGTGGGTTTGGGTGGCGTCGCGCAGGCGTTGGTGCGAACGCTCTGCCTCTTCGGCCAACGTCGCCATCGCCTTCTGCACCACGGGGCGGATGGCCTCGCCAGCCTGCAGCGCGCTGGCGGTCAGGCTTTCATGCAGAGAAGTGCCCACACGGTCTGCCAACTGCGTGTAAGCCGCCGATGCATCCGTGTGAAAACCCTTTTGCTGGGCCAGCAGTTGCGTCTGCAATTCGCCATGGCGCTGCTCCAGCCCGTCCACCAGGCGTTGCAGGCGGTCCGCAATCTGCGGCATCGTTTCGGCCTGCGCTTGCAGCGCTTGGAACATCGCATCACGCCGGTGGGCAGACGAAAACGGTTTGAACGCTGTCGGAACGATCGCGTCCAAGCACCGCAAGGCCGCCAGGCGCTCGCGCCGTGCGGTGGCGAGCATCAGGCCCAGCATGGCCGACGCGGCAACGCCGGCCACCGATGTGCCAAACGACAGGCCAAGGCCTTTGATGGGAGCAGCCAGTGCAGCGCGGATAGCCTCCAGGTTCGAGGACGCCTCAAGCGCGAAAACAGCGCCCTTGAAAGTGACAACCATGCCCAGAAAGGTGCCCAACATGCCCAGCATCACCAGCAAGCCCACCAGGTAGGGGGCTAGCGTCGGGCCCGGCAGCGCTGAGCGCTCGCCCTCAATTCGCAGGCGCGTGGGATGGCGCAGCGATGGCGCCAAGCGCCCGAGCCACGCTTGCAAGTCTTGAACCGTGGTGCCCGCGACGCTGTCCACGGTGACCAGCGCGGATTGCAAACTGCCAGTGGCAGCGCGGAACTGCCAAACCTCCCATGCACCCAGCAGATACACAACAGCGATGACACCCGTCATCGCCAATGCCAGCGGGCTGCTGCCCACAAAGCCCCAGCCCACCCAAGCCACCACAGACAGGCCAGCCGCAAAGACGGCAGCCATCACACTCTTGCTCTTCATTCCACTGATCCTGTTTTCTCGTTCCGGGCTGCATCCAGCAACCCCATCACGGGCTGAAGGCGCACCTGCATCTCTGCCACCAGCAGCGCCTGCAGATCCCGCTCAAAAGTCCATAGCCATCCGCCCGGCTTGCGCCAGCGCGTGGGGTCGTCCACTTGGCCCGTCGCCAGCAGCGACTGCTGGTGCATCGCCTGCAAATGCGTAAAGCGCCTTTCCAGGTGCATGGGCAGGGTGGACCAAAGCCGCTGTTCGCGGGCGCTCTGCATTTGCTCCACCACCGCATCCAGTGCGGCAAGTTGCCGCAGGGCCCGGCTGCCCTTTGCCACCAGGCGCCGCACCTGGAGGCGCAACGCCATCAGGCGAGTGTCACTCTGCTTTTGCAATTCCAGATACCTCGGACCGTGGGCCGCAAAGTCGGCCGCCAACCAGGGGTCTGGTGCATCGATGGGCGTGTTGTCAGCCCGCGCCCTTGCAGGCCTGGGCGGCTGCGCAGCCGCTGTAAACAGCGCCGTGAGATCCGCCGCAGCCTTGTCCACCAAGCCTTGCAAGGCCGCCAGGTCCAGCGCTGGTGAGGCGGCGGTGGCGATGGCGGTACCCTGGGCTGCTGGAGAGGCCTCGATGGCATGCAGCGCACGGCTGAGTTGCACAGAC
>JBCNOJ010000452.1:0-3935 GCA_039593925.1 Acidovorax sp. | reverse complement strand
AACACAAGCCATAAAAGACCGCAATGCCCGGCGCTGCTCGCAGGTCGCGCAAGCCAAGTGCCAGCCAGCGGAACGGGTCAGACCACCGCAAGGGCTGCAACGTGACGGGCGGGGACGTGGTCGAAGCCGATGGTTGCACAGGCAGGCCGCCGGTGACGGACTGTGCGGCGCTGGATGGAGGATCGGAGGGCGTATCGGGCATGCGGGCAGTGGTGGGCGGCATAGGCGCCACAAGCCCTCACACTAAGCCAGCCCACACCCTCGCGCCACTGCGGAAACTACCACCTCTTGCGGCGTAGCTTGACCTGCGTCAAGCAGCGCCAAAAGCGTGGGCCAGCGCCTGCTGCAAGTCTTGGCGCAGGTCTTCGACGGCTTCCAGCCCGATGGAAAACCGCACCAACGTGCCGGGCCGAAGGTGTGGCGTGGGCCGCGTGCGCATGCTGGAGAGTTGGTAGGGAACGACCAGGCTCATCGGGCCGCCCCAGCTGTAGCCCAGCTTGAACAAGCGCAGAGCGTCGCAAAACGCGTCCACCTGGTCCTGTGAATAGCGCGCATCGATCAGCACGCTGAACAAGCCTGCAGCGGCGCCCTGCCCGCCGTACGCCGCGCCGCACAAAGCCTTCCAGTGCGCGTGGCCGGGCGAATCCTGCAACGCGGGGTGCAGCACCTGGACGATGGCAGGTTGTTGTTGCAGCCACTGCGCCAAGGCGCGTGCAGCTTCGTCATGGGCTCTGTACCGGAGCCCCACGCTGGGCAGCGCGCGCAGCACGGCCTCGGCATCGTTCGCACCCACGCCCAGCCCCAAGCGCATGTGTGTGAGCTTGATCTTCATGTGCAAGCCCACGTCGCGGGTGATCACGCTGCCCATGAGCACATCGCCCCCCCCGCTGGGGTACTTGGTCAAGGCGTGCGCAGAGATGTCCACGCCCAAGCTGCCTCCGCCCTTTCCGTCACCATCGGCCAGCAAATCAAATGGGGCAAACGCCAAGCCTGCACCCCAGGTGTTGTCGAGGGCCGTGGTCACGCCACGTTCGCGGCATATGCGCACCTGTTCCACGAGGTTGGGAAATTCCATGGTGACGGAGCCCGCCGCTTCCAGCCACACCAACTTGGTGGCCGGCGTGATGCGCGATGCAAGGTCCGCTGGGTCAAGCGGGTCGTACAGCACGTGCCGGACACCAAAGCGCGCCAGTTCGCCCTGGGCCACGTCCTTGCCGGGCCCGTAGGCGTTGTCTGGAATCAGCATTTCATCGCCAGGCTTGAGCAGCGCGAGCCCCACATTGGCGATGGCCGCCAGCCCGCTGGGTACCAGTACGCACTGCAAACCGCCCTCTAGCGCGCACAGGCGCTCTTCCAGAATGAATGTGGTGGGTGTGCCGTGCAGCCCGTAGGTGTAGCCGCTTTTATCCTTCCACTCCCGCGTGCGCATGGCCGCGACGTTGGGGAAGATCACGGTGGACGCCTTGTAGACGCCGGGCTGAGGGGCCACGAAGCCTGAAGGCGGAAGGTAATCGTGGTGAACGAGGCGCGTTGCGAGCTGGGAGTCGTGGTCTTTTTGCATGCGGCACATGGTAGCGCGCCGCCGAAGCCTTGAGGCTCCGGCGGCGCGCTGCGCAATTGCTGTATGGCGAGATGGAGGCATCGCCCCCAGCCAGGCATCGCCTGGCCGCTGCACGCCTGCTTAGCTGGCCGTCACCACCAGTTGGTTGTTCACTGCCGTCACGCCTTCCACGGCCTTGGCGATGGTTTCAGCGCGGTCACGGGCCACGGTGCTGGGTGCAGGGCCATTCAAAGTGACCTTGCCGTCCACGGTGTCTACGTTGATCTTGAGCGCGCTCAGATCGGGGTCACGGGCCAGGTCGGCGTTGACCTTGGCGGTAATGGTCGCGTCATCGATGGCTCCCATGGTGCGGTTGCCGGCGTTGGCGATGGAGTTTTCGGCCGATGCAGCGCCTTGCTCCATGCGGTTTTGGGCGTTGTCGATGGCGCCCTCTGCACGCACGCGGGCGTCAGCGGCAGCTTGTTCGGTGCGCTCGATGGCCGAGTCGACACGTTGGCCCACGGTGGGGTCTTCGGTCTTGCCACATGCGGTGAGACCCAGTGCCAAGGCGCTCACAGCCAGAATGGCAGCAACACGTTGGGCGGGGCGTTGGGAAATGTTCAGGGTGTTCATGACAATGGCTCCTTGAAGTTGAAACATGGGCTCACTGTAGGCAGCGGGACTGGGCTGGCGGGTCGGACGGGGCCGAAGTCAATGTAGGACTTCGACGCCCGGCCGTGCTGGCCGTTTTCCGCCTTGAGGACGGCTTCGCACGCCTGGCGCGCGACAATCGGGGGATGTCGCTGTCTTCGCTCTCCCGTTGGTTCCCGTTTCTGTCCTGGCCTCGCCCCGACCGGGCACTTCTGAAGGGGGAGTTCTGGGCTGGCATGACCGTGGGGCTGATGCTGGTGCCGCAGGGCGTGGCGTATGCGGCGCTCGCCGGTATGCCCCTCGTGACCGGCATCTATGCATCGTTGATTCCCGCACTGGTGGCGGTGCTGTTCAGCTCATCCACCCGCCTGGGCGTGGGGCCCACCGCACTCACCAGCCTGCTGATTGGCGCATCACTTTCCGGTTTGGCCGAGCCTGGCAGCGCCCAGTGGGTGGCCATGGCGGCCTGGATGGCGATCCTGTCCGGCCTGCTGCAATTGGCAATGGGCATGGCGCGATTCGGCTGGCTGCTCAATCTGGTCACCTCGCCGGTGCTCAGTGGGTTCACACAGGCGGCCGCGCTGCTGATTCTGGGCTCGCAGTTAGGCGCATTGACAGGCCTTCGTGCATCCGACTGGAGCGCACTGCTGACCACCCCCTCGCCCGGTTTGTTCGATCTTACGGCCGCAGCCTTCGGCCTCGGCAGCCTGGCGTTGCTGATGCTGGCCCGGCGCTGGAAAGCCAATTTCCCGGCTGCCATCGTCGTGGTAGGTGCAGCGGGCGCCGTGAGTTGGGCGCTGGGTTTTGCCGATGCGGGTGGCGCCGTGGTGGGCTCCTTGCCCTCGGGCCTGCCTGCGCCCTACTGGCCTGGCATGCTGCCGTGGTCGGGGTTTGCCGCACTTGTGATGCCTGTGCTGGTGGTCACGCTGGTGAGTTTTCTGGAGACGGCATCCAGCGCCAAGGTGGAAAGCCAGCGCTCTGGCGAGCAATGGAACGAAAACCAGGACCTGATCGGCCAAGGCCTGGCCAAGATCAGCAGCGGCCTGTGCGGCAGTTTTGCCACCAGTGCGTCGTTCTCACGCTCGGCCATCAACCTGTATGCAGGCGCTCAAAGCGGCTGGGCGACGCTGTTTGCCATCAGCCTGGTGCTGGTGGTGCTGCTGTGGCTTACGCCCGCGCTCTACCACGTGCCTCAGTCGGTGCTGGCCGCAGTGGTGGTCACGGCCGTGACCAGCCTGATCAAGCCAGCCACCCTGCTGCGGCTGTGGAAGGTCTCCCGCGTGGAAGCCGTGATTGGCGGCATCACCTTCGCCCTCACGCTGGCCACCGCGCCGCGCATGTATTGGGGCGTGCTGGTGGGCCTGCTGATGAACCTGAGCCACTTTCTGTACCAGCGGCTGCACCCGCGCATCATCGAAGTGGGGCTGCACCCCGACGGCAGCATGCGGGATCGCCACCTGTGGCACCTGCCCCCCCTGGCGCCCCGGCTTCTGGCCTTGCGCATGGATGCCGAACTGGACTTTGCCTCGGCCAGCGCGCTGGAGCGCCGGGTGACGGAGCACCTGGCCGAGCACCCCGAAGTGGTACACCTGTGCCTGCTGGCCCAGCCCATCAACCGCATCGACGTGACGGGCGTGGAAACCTTTGGGCAACTGCTGGGCTTGATGCAGTCCAGGGGCGGCACCCTGCACCTGAGTGGCCTCAAACTGCCGGTGGAGCAGGTGCTGCGGCAGGCGGGCCTGCT
>JBCNOJ010000451.1:0-3987 GCA_039593925.1 Acidovorax sp. | reverse complement strand
CAAAATACACGCGCTGAATGCCCGCAAAGCTGTCGGCGGGCATCAGGCCGGCGTCGTGGATGGCCTGCGTACGCTGTGATTTGAGCGCGCGGATGCAGGGGCTGGCCTTGGTGTTGAGCATCCAGGTGCCGGTCACGCCCGCATCGACGATGGCGTTTTTGTAGTTGGCGTGCACGGGGCTTTCGGCACAGCTCACAAACCGCGTGCCCATTTGCACCGCCTCGGCGCCCAGCGCAAAAGCCGCCGCCATGCCGCGCCCATCGCAAATACCGCCCGCCGCCACCAGCGGTACGTCTACCCGGGCACGAATGGCCTGCAGCAGCACCAGGGTAGAGACCTCTTCGGGGTTCTTGAAGCCACCGCCTTCGCCACCTTCCACCACCAGGCCGTCGATGCCCGCGTCCACGCACTTGAGGGCGGCATCCACCGTGGGCACGGCGTGGTAGGCGGTGATGCCCGCATCCTTGAGTGGCGCAATGAACTTGGCTGGGCTGCCTGCCGAGGTGGTCACAAACTTCACGCCCGATGCGCACACAAAGCGCAGCATGGCGTCGTCCTTCAAAAAGCGGATGGGCAGGTTCACGCCAAACGGCAGGCCCAACGCGCTCATCTGCGTAATCTCGGCCTGGCAGTTGGCCGTCTCGCCCGACGATGTTTCGATGATGCCCAGGCCCCCGGCGCGCGACACGGCCGATGCCAGCTGCGTCCGCGCGATCCAGCCCATGGGTGCCTGGATGATGGGATAGCGCGCGCCGGTGTGGGCGAGCACGCGGTTGGTGGGGGGCGTGGACATAGCGTCTCCTGATTTTTTGTGCGAGAGGGTTGGGGCGCCATTATTTCGGCGGGCGTGCGGTTGCCATGTCGCCACCGTTACGGCAGCGGTGTGGGCGTCCACGCTCTCAGCGCACCAGATCAACGCGGGTGCAAGCGGGGTGAGCGGGGTGAGCGGCGTGTGGGTTGCGAGCGGCTCAAGCTGCAGGTTCCCAGGGCCACTGCGCCAGCAGCCTCTGCCAGTCTGCTGGGGGCGCGCCGGCATCCGGCGATTCGTGGGTGTGGGCGGCGGCCCCCGCCACGGACCACGTCAGCCCGCTGTCAAATGCCATCGCAACGCCAGACACCGGGTGCGGCACCGTCAGCTGCCAGGCGTGCAGCCACAGCCGTTGCTGCCCCAGCCGCTCGGCCCACCAGCGGTTGAGCGGGCCTTTGCCATGGGTGGCGTCGCCGATGATGGGGTGCGCCAAATGCTTCAGGTGGCGGCGAATCTGGTGGCGCCGCCCGGTGGTGGGCAGGGCCTCCACCAGCGAAGCGCGCGTGGTGGCAAAGCGCCCGTCGCTGGCTTCGGGCAACGTGAGCTGCGCCAGGCGCCTGAAGCGGGTGTGGGCCTCCTGCACGGCCGCATCTGCCGGGGCGTCATCGGGCTTCAGGGCGTGGTCCACCTCGGTGGCCAGCGGCGCCCAACCGCGCACCAGAGCCAGGTAACGCTTGCATGTGGCGCCATGCTCAAAGGCCTGCGACAGTGCCCGTGCCGCATCGCTGTGCAGCGCCATCACCAGAACACCACAGGTGCCCTTGTCGAGCCGGTGCACCGGGTACACATGCTGGCCCAGTTGGTCACGCAAGGTCTGCATCACAAAGCGCGTCTCGCCCGCGTCCAGCCCCGTGCGGTGCACCAGCCAGCCAGCGGGCTTGTAGACGGCGACAAGGTGCTCGTCGCGCCAGAGGATGTGCAGAGGTGGCGTCAAGAGAGACAAGGCAGGTGGGGGCGCAGGGCATCAGGGAAGGCGCGGATTGTGCCGCATGGCTGGGCCTGCCTACACTGCACGCTTTCTCACTCGAATCAAGGCCCTGTGCAATGTCCGCTGGAGACTGGAAAGACATGTATGCCGCCGCTGTGGCGGGTGACCTGCCGCTGGTGCGCCACCACATCGGCGCGGGCGTGAACCCCAACTACCAGCACCCCGAGATTTTGTGCACGCCCTTGGTGGCAGCGCTCATCCACGGCCATGACGCCATCGCCCACTACCTGCTGGAGCACGGCGCAGACCCGCAACTGCGCTCTGATTTCGACGACATGACTCCGCTGGAGGCTGCACGCCGCCATCGGCGTACCGAGTTCATCGCGCTGCTGCAGACCCGTGGTGCCAAGGAAGAGCGCAAACCGTTCTGGTGGCGCTGGTTGCCGGTTTAAAAGACGGCTCGGTTGCCTCGCGCCTGCTGCCGTGGCGCTGCTTTCAGTGCGGTGTTTGAGGGTTCTGCGCGCCTTCCTTGGCCCGCATCTTGGCTGCGATGTACTCGCCATGCGTCACGTGCAGCAGCCCGGCCACCTTGCTGATGGTGTGGTTCTCGTTGGCGTCGATGTGGGCGTCCGCATAAGCCACCTGCCACATGGCTTGCACCAGCTGGATTTTCTGGTCCTGCGTGAAGTGCTCGTTCAGGCTGCTGGTAAAGCGCTGGTAGTCGTAGGCGGTTTTGGAGGTGGTCACGGCCAGCTCCAGCAAGCGCTCCAGCTCGTCGTCGGCCAGCGCAAACTTGCTGCGCAGCGCATTCACCATGGCCGTACGTTCCGCTTCATCCATGGACGCTTCGGCGCGCACCACCTCGACCAGCAGCACTGCGGCCGCCAGTTGCACGGCGTGTTCGCGTTCGGCGGGTGACTGTGTGGGCGCTGGCTGGGTAAAACTGTCGAAGAGTTCTTTGAGGGTGCGGAGCATTGTTGGGTGTGGGTGAAGAAGCGAACGAGGTGGAGACCGCACAGCAGGGGTTGGTTCCCTGCGCAGCGGCCCGGCGACAATCGGGGGCCATGACGAAGAAAAACATTCTCCCCCTGCAACTGCTGGTTGCCCCCGATAAAAACGACCCCGCACCGCTGATCCTTTACCACGGGCGCAACTGCCCCGATGGCTTTGGTGCGGCGCTGGCGGCCTGGCAGTATTACGGCGACCATGCGGAATACCTGGGGCTGGACCACGGCGACATCAAGACTGTGGACGATCTCCCGCCCGTGGCTGGCCGCACGGTGTACATCCTCGACTTCTCTTTTTCTGCCGAAATCCTTGAGGCCATCGACGCCAGCGCCGCCAAACTGGTGATGTTGGACCACCACAAGAGTGCCGCTGAAAAACTCACCGGTTTTGCCTGCCGCTGCGGTGTGGTGCACTTTGACATGGACAAGTCGGGTGCCCGGCTGGCGTGGGAGTTCTTCCACCCCGATACACCGGTGCCGGCACTGCTGAAGTACGTGGAAGACCGCGACATCTGGAAGTGGGAGTTCCCGGAAAGCGCCGCGTTCCTGTCTGCGCTGGACATGGAGGTGCAGAGCTTTGCGCGATGGAGCGAGATCGCCGGCTTCAGCCCCGAGCAGCTCACGCTGTTCATGGCGCGTGGCGCTGCCATGGACGAGAAATACCGCAAGCTGGCCAACGACATTGCCGAAGGCGCCCAGCCGCTGGTGTTCAACGGCATCGAGGGCCTGATGGTGAATGCGCCCGGCATGTTTCACAGCCTGGTGGGCGACATTCTCTCGGCCAAGACTGGCACCTTCGCGCTCATGTGGAGCGCAGGCCCCAAGGGTGTGAAGGCCGGCCTGCGCTCGCAGCGCAACTTTGATTGCATCGCCCTTGCTGAGAGCATGGGCGGCGGCGGCCACGCCCAGGCCTGCGGGTTCAAGATGCCCGTGTCGCGCCTGCCCGAGTTGCTGACGGGCACATTCAACGCCGACCCCGCCAAGGTTTGACTAAAAAAGGCTTCCAGCGCTTGCTCAGTAAGCGCTGTAAGCTATCAAAATGGTAGTGATTCGTCGGGCCGCCGCTAAACCAGCCGCAGATCTGCGGCCTGGCTGCCGGGAAACACACGTGCCACGGCTGCGGGGCTCAGGCCATACAGGCGCGCAAACAGGCCACCCAGCACGCTGCGGTAGTCGTTGAGCACAGGGTAGTCCCGGTTCTGAAAGAGCGTGGTGGCCGTCAAAGCCTGCTGCTCGCCCGCGAT
>JBCNOJ010000450.1:0-3988 GCA_039593925.1 Acidovorax sp. | reverse complement strand
TGCGTGAATCACCTACTCAGCGCAAATCACGCGGCACCACTCCCGCCGCCTCGCACCGCCGGCGGTAGTCCACCCGCCGATCCGCTGTGGTAATCCGCTGCAACACCGTGTGGTGCGGCCCCAGGTACTCCACGCTGCCCTTGACCACCACATGCACCAGCAGCTCTTCGGTACCCGTCGCCTCCCACCAGTCCACGTTGCCTGCGGGCTCGTGGATGTAGTCGCCCGGCCGCACCACGCGGCCGTCGTTCAGGCGGCGCTCGCCTGCCAGCGTCAGGGCGTGCACTTAGCCCGTGTGCCGGTGGAGGCCCAGCCGCGTGCCGGGTGACAGGCGCATCAGCTCCACCCAACCGGCATCGTCGGGCAAGAACTGAATGGGCAGGGACCACTTGCCTTCGCCTTCGGGTATCCAGTCCGCCAGGCCCGCGCGCTCCAGCGCTTGGGCCACGATCACGTCGGCAAGGTGATTGTTCGTTGTCGTCATCGTCATGTCGGTGCTCCTAGCGGGTTGAGGCCACCCAGCCTCTGAACGCAAACCCCATGTAAAACATCTGCACATCGCTGAACCCAGCCTCGCGCAGAATCGCCTCGTCTTCCTGCGGCGTCAGCACCGCCAGTTCAGCCGCAATCTTGTCCCGCGCCCTGGCCGCATGCTCCGGCGGCACGCCGGACGCCACCTGAAAAGCGGCATAGCGCGACAGCCACAGATCGCGTTCCCCTGCCCCGCCCTCCCCGCCAGGGCCTTCATCGCCGTCCGCCACGCTCAGATGTGCCACCACCAACGGCGCGCCGGGCTTCAGCCGCCGCCGGATCTCCACCAGCATGGGCACCCGATCCTCACGCGGCACAAAGTGCAAAGTCAGCAGGCACGTAGCGCCGTCGAACGGCCCGGCCGGTGCGCTCTGCACATAGCCGTGGTGCAGCGCCACGCGGTCGCCAGGCACGCCCGCGCTTTGCAGCCGCTGCGCCGCCAGGTCCAGCATCGGCTGGCTCGGGTCCACGCCGTCGAACCGCCAGCTGGGGTGCGCCAGCGCCATGTCTTCCAGCTCCAGCCCGCCGCCTGCGCCCACCACCAGCACGCGGCCGTTGTCGGGCACGCGCTCGGCCAGCAGGATGCGGGACATGTGCAGCAGGCTGTCGTAGCCGGGCACGTTGCGGCGGGGGCCTTCGGCGTAGCGGGCCACGGCGGCGGGGTCGGAGAAGGGGGATGCGGTGGGGTGGGTCATGGTGTGTGGTGCGCGCGGTGGGTACTGCGCTGTTGCGATGAGTTTTTCCAACGGGTTTGCCAAGTCCGCGCAAGGTTTCGACAAGCTCAGCCCGAACGGTTGGGTGGGCAACGTGTCAAAGAAATCAAGCCAAATTGGCCTCTAGCGCTTATCCATTAAGCGCTGGCAGCTATCAATTCAGTAGTTTTCTGTTCGTGCGCCAGCACTGTTTCTGGTTGCATGCTAGCATCAAGCAACTTTTAATGTTGCATGAAAAGAGATAGCCGACTTTCCAATGTTCTCCACGCGCTGCTGCACATGGCAGAGATGGAGGGGCCCGCCACGTCTGAGGCGATGGCGCAGGCCATGCAGACCAACCCGGTGGTGGTGCGCCGCCTGATGGCGGGGCTGCGCTATGCGGGCTTTGTCACCTCGGCCAAGGGGCATGGCGGGGGGTGGGTGCTGTCGTGCCCGCTCACCGACATCACGCTGCGCGACATCTACGAGGCGCTGGGCGCGCCCACGCTGCTGGCGGTGGGCAACAGGGTGGAGAGCCCCGGCTGCATCGTCGAGCAGGCGGTGAACCGCGCGCTGACCGACGCCTACCAGGCGGCCGAAGAGGCGCTGCTGGCGCGGCTGGGCGAGGTGACGCTGGCGCAGCTGTCGGCCGAGTTTCATGAACGCATGGTGGCCGGGTGCCACGGTCACAAGGAGATTGAGCATGGCGACAGCGGCAATGACAACAACCCAGGCGTATGAGGTGATCGTGATAGGCGGCAGCTTTGCCGGCCTGTCGGCCGCGATGCAGCTGGCACGCGCCCGGCGGCGGGTGTGTGTGGTGGATGCAGGCCAGCCACGCAACCGGTTTGCGGCCGCGTCGCACGGCTTCTTTGGGCAAGACGGCGAGCCGCCGCTGGCGATGATCGAGCAGGCGCGGCGCAAGCTGGCGGCCTACCCCACGGTGGGTTTTGTGCAGGGCACGGTGGTGTCGGCCACGGCGCAGCAACGCGCCGGGTCACCAGAGAACGGGTTTGAAGTGGTACTGGGCGATGGCACGCACATGGAGGCACACAAGCTGGTGCTGGCCTTTGGCGTGCAGGATGGCTTGCCCGAGATTGCAGGCCTGCGCGAGCGCTGGGGCGCATCGGTGTTGCACTGCCCGTATTGCCACGGCTATGAATTTGCAGGCCAGCGGCTGGGCGTGCTGTACCACTCGGCAGGCTCGGCCATGCACGCGCAGCTGATTGCCGACTGGGGCCCGACCACCCTCTTCCTGAACGGCGACACCACGCTGGAGAGCGCCGAGCGCGAGCGGCTGCTGGCGCTGGGCATAACCATCGAGCCCGCACCCATCGCCGCGCTGGAAGGCCCGGGCCAGGCGCTGCAGGGCGTGCGGCTGCAGGCCACTGGCGGCGGCGATGCGCGTGTGGTGCCGCTGGATGCGCTGTATGTGGCCGCTACCACCCGCCCAGCCAGCCCGCTGGCCGAGCAACTGGGCTGCGCGTTCGATGATGGGCCCATGGGCCCTTACCTCCGCACCGATGCGAACACCAAGATGACCACCGTGCCCGGCGTGTATGCCGCTGGCGACCTGACGCTGATGCGGCACAACGCCACGCTGGCTTCGGCCGAAGGCGTGCTGGCAGGTGTGGGGGCGCACCAGGCGCTGGTGTTTGGCACCTAAGGGGCAGAGTGGCCTGGCACGCGCCAGGGTGCGCCAAAGAAAACGCCCAACACCGCGCGCACAATGCGCGGCTGTTTTGCCACCTGCCGCCATGCCCCAACGCCGTTCTCCCCTCTTTCAATTTTTATCCGTCAGAGCCCAATGGCTGGTGTGGCTATGCGCCCTGGGCGCGCTCACGGCGCCGCTGTCGCGCGTGCTGCCCACAGACCAGGTGCCCTGGCTGCAATGGCTGGTGGAGCTGGCCGCGCACTGGCAGTGGGCCTATGCGGTGGTGGGCGCAGCGGCTGTTGTGTTGCTGGCGCTGATGCTGCGGCGGCGCGCATGGTGGTTGCCGATGCCCGCGCTGGTGGTGGCGGGGTCGTGGCTGTGGCAGCCCGCCACCTTGCCCGCAGCGGCTAAGCCCAGCGCGGCCAACGCGCAGATGCTGAAGGTGGGCACCGCCAACCTGAATCTGGCCACCACCGACTTCGCACCGCTGCAGCAGTGGCTGGCCTCTGCCGATGCACCCGATGTGGTGTTTTTGCAGGAGTTCACCGAGCTGGCCCAGCGCGCGCTGGCCGATGACGCGGCCCTTGCCGCGCGCTACCCGCACCGCCTGGCCGTGCCGCAGTCCGACCCGTTTGGGCTGGCGATTCTGTCGCGCCACCCGCTGACGGGTGCGCAGGTGCTGCAGCCCGACACCGACCTCGACACTTTGCGCCTGCGCGCCACGCTGCTGTGGAATGGCCAGCCCGTGCACCTGAGCGCGCTGCACCCCATGCCGCCCCTCAGCAGTGCCTTTGCCCAGGCACGCGACAAAGCGCTGCAGGATGAAGCCCGGCACCTGGCCCAGGGCGGCGGGCTGGGCGTGATGGCAGGTGACCTGAACACCACGCCCTGGGCGCGCGGCCTGTGGGGCGCTGAGCAAGCGCAGATGCGCCGCGCGGGCCCTGCGGTGCCCACCTGGCCCAACGCTTCTGGCTGGATGTCAGTGCTGCCGCTGGACCATGTACTGGCGTCGCCAGGGTGGCAGCTGATGGATGCAGACACGGGGCCGGACCTGGGCTCTGACCACCGTCCGTTGGTGGTGCGGCTGGTGGCGCGGTAGCCTCCGGCAACC
>JBCNOJ010000045.1:0-17237 GCA_039593925.1 Acidovorax sp. | reverse complement strand
GTATTTCGCGCCGCAAGAGGCGGGCGCCCGGGTGGGCGCGGTGATCATGGCCACGCTGGTGGGGATGGCACTGGGGGGCTGGATGTCGGGGTGGATTTTTGACGTGACGGGCAGCTACCACGCGGCCTTCATCAACGGCATGGGGTGGAATCTGCTGAACCTGTCGATCATGGGGTGGCTGTTTTGGCGGGTAAGGGGCCAGGGCGCTACAGCGGGGCGGATGGAGCCGGGCGGTCGGTGAAGCCCGTTGCCGCCGCCTTCCGCTACCAAGCACCGCACTCATTCAAAAATTTGAGCCAAATCGGCCTCTAGCGCTTATCCAGCAAGCGCTAGCAGCTATCAGTGCAGGAGTGACCAGTAAGCCACTGTGCGCTGCAAGCTGGCCGTTGGCCTGCGCGCGCTGGCTTTTTGGCGTGGACTTGGGTGGGCTGTGGTGCGTCACGCTCACCTGCACGTCCCTTGCTGACCGTTGAAACACGGGTTTCAGGCAGGTTGCGGGGTTGCTTGCTGGGGCAAACGCTCCGCGCTGCTTGCCCTCACTTCACCTTTACTTTTTCGGCTTCTGCGATGCCGCAAATTCCCTTTCGGCCTTTTCGGAGATGGCTTGCAGCTTGGGCATGACAGCCACCATGCTCTGCTGCATGGCGGCCGTGGTGGCATCCATCACGGCGGGCATTTTGGCGACGACAGAAGCGCCCACAGGTGTGCGGTAGAAGGCGATCTGGCCGTCGACTTCCTCCTGCGTGAAAGTGTCTCTGTAGATCTTGACCATCAACGGGCGCATGGTGGCCCAGCTCATTTCCTGGCGCAGCACGGCAGCGCTTTCGCGCACGACCTTGTCCATCACCTGCTGTTCTTGCGCAGTGGGCCTTCTGCCGCCCAGGCCAGCCTGCACACCGGCCTGGATGTGCTTTTCCATGTCGGCGCTGGCTTTGTTGATCAGCTTTTCGCTCTGTGTGATGGCCAGCAGGGTTTCGATCGACTTTTCACTGGCGGGCGCGGCCCATGCTGCAGGGCCAGCAGCCCAGGCCAGCGCGGCGGCAGATGCGGCGCTGGCAAGCAGGCGGCGGCCCTTGGCAGCAAAAAATGCGGGGGAGGCGGCGGACACGGCGGGGGTGGTGAACATGGGCATTGGCATGGCGCTTTTGGCGCGGGTTGAGATAGCGTTGAAATGAGAGGGCTGCTGCGGCGGGCAGCGGCTGCCGACAGCAAGGTTGGTGGTTAGTTAGAACACCTGCACCGCCTGCACTACCCAGCAGAGCGCTGCGAACGACAGGTGCTGCGGGGCGGCCAAAGCTTGGCGCAGGCCACCGGCTTTGTCACGCAATAAAAAGCCAGGTCGTGGTGTGCTGCATGGTGCACGTGTGTGGCGCAGCGGTGGGTGTAGTGCAGTGCAGTGCGGTGCAGTGCGGTCTACGGCGCAGAATCAGCGCGCCGAATCAGCGCGCATTCGTTTTCGGGCTGATCAACTTGCGCACGTCGGCAATCAGCTGCGCGGCAAGCTGAACCATTTCTGCGATGGTGGATTCCTCAATCTCCAGGTAGCCCTCGTACTCGGCCAGGTTGCGAGCGCGGTGCGCTGCGTCCAGCACGCGCCAGCGGGCGGGCGGCCAGTTGACGGTGTGGGCCAGGCACTGGAACACGGTGAACCGGTTCTCGCTGCGATAGCCGTGCCAGCGCAGTGCCGCCAGCGCAGCAGCATGGGCGGCGTTATAGGCGCTGGTGAAGCGGCCCTCTTGCGACACGTGCGCCAGTTGTGCGTCTGCCCAACGGGTTTGGGCCATGGTCAGCATGCGCTGCACCTCGGCATCGTTGCGGGGCTCGGCCTTGAGCTGGCCGATGCGCACCAGGTTATCTAGTGCGGTCATCACCAAGGCTGTGAATGTCGCCCACCAACGCCAGCGTGGGGCGCGACAGCACGCGGTTGACGAACGAGTCGGGCTCGGCCCGGCGCTTGAGGAACTCGGGTGGCGAGTACATGGTGGGGTTGATCTTGCGGCCCCATTGCTGCTCTAGCGGCTCCAGGTGCTCCAGCACGGCACCCAGCGTCAGGCCGTCGCCCACCAGCATCACGTCCACGTCGCTCTTGGCGGTGTCGGTGAGCGAGGCCACCGAGCCAAACACGCAGGCCGCCAGCAGGCGCGGCACCAGTGGGGCCAACACTTCGCTCAACGCGGGCACCAGCCCCAGGGTTTTGTGGGTGATCGACACCAGCTCGCCATAGATGGCGCTGTGCGGATTCGCCCGAAAGCTGCGCAGGTTGCCCACACGCTCCGAAATCAACAAACCGGCTTCGGTGAGCCGGTTGAGTTCGCTTTGCGCCGACGCACTCCCCAGCCCCGTGAGACGGCGCAACTCGCTGAGGTGAAAACTGCGCGTGGGCTGGCCGAAGAGCCAGGCAAAGAGGCGGGCCTGGCGATCGGTGAGGAAAGCGGAGGCAACAGACATAGCCAGATTTTAGCATGACTGCGCCAATTTTTGGCTCGATTTGTATGATGGACGTTGCCTTGCAGGTGGGCAATGAAGAATGGATAAGCCCCGTAGCGTGGGCCTCAAACCGCCTGCAAATACCGCCCAGCCAGTTCCCTCTGCGCAGCCACATCCACGCCCAGCACGTCCACCAGATACGTCTGCACGCCGCCAAAGTCGTTGTCCACCATGTGCAGCGCGGCGTTCAAGAACTCCTCTTGCACGCGCCACAGCACGGCCAGCACTTCTTCGGGTGCGTGGCTGCCCATGCCTTCGGGGCGGCGGTAGAGGGTGTTGGTAAGCAGGTAGTCGTGCATGACCACGTCGCGCGGCACGCCCAGGGCCAGCAGGATGAGGGCGGCGGCAAAGCCGGTGCGGTCTTTGCCGGCGGTGCAATGGAAGACGATGGGCGCGTCGCTGGCCAGCAGCAGGCGGAACAGCTCGGCAAAGCGGGGGGCGTTGTCGTGCACGAACCCGCGGTAGGTCTCCTGCATCAAGCCCACGGCGTCTTGCGCGGTGAGCTGGCGGCCGGTGCGCTGCAGCTCCAGCGCGCGCTGCACCACGGTGGGCTCGATGTGCAGGGGGTGATAAGTCACCCCGGGCAGTGCGTAGGCATGGGCGGCGCTTTCGGCCTGGCCGCGAAAGTCCACCGCGCGGATCACACCCAGCTCGGCCAGCAGCGCCTGGTCCTGTGCGGTCAGGCCTGCGAGGTGGTCAGAGCGGAAGATACGGCGCCACTTCACTTGCTGACCGTCGTGGCCGGTGTAGCCGCCCAGGTCGCGAAAGTTGGTGACGCCCGTCATGGGCAGGGATCGGGGGAAGGCAGGTGTGGGCATGGGCGAAGAATGGGTGCAGAGCGAAGTACCGCAAGCCTAGCCCAGTTGCACAAGGCGGGCTGTCGCATGGGGGCATGCGACGGCGCTCAGCCCCATGGTGCCACCAGCGCTACTTGCCCTGCATGTACGCGTTGCGCGCGGTCACAGCCAGGTCGGGGTAGTTGGCAAACATGCCGTCCATGCCCATGTCGAGGTACTTGCGGAAGTCGGCCGCGGCCAGTGCGGCGTCGGCCTGCGCAAAGGTCCAGCCGTGCACCTTCAAGCCTGCGGCGTGGGCCTGGTCGATGAAGGTTTTGGTGACGGGGTAGGTGGTGTTGTTGATGAGCACGCCCACGCCTTCGTTGAAGGCGGCCACGTCTTTCAGCGCCAGCATCTGCACGCCGGTGGCGCCCGTCACGCCCATGCGTGGGGTGCCGTCGGCCGCGGCGGTGGCCACGCCCAGCAGCACCTGCGGCATCTTGTTGTTTTGCGCGATCTGCTTCGTGCGCAGGCTGCGCAACGTGGCGTCGCTGAACGACTGGATGAAGACCTTGCTGTTGGCGTTGTAGCCATTGGCGGTCAGGGTTTTGAGGATGCCGTCTTCCATCACCGGGTCGGCCTGCTTGGCCTCGGGGTAGATGCCCACTTCGCGGCCGGTGGCCGTGCTTTGCTTCTTGGCCAGGTCCACCACTTCCTGAAAGGTGGGCACGGCAAACGCGTTGGCAGAGCTGGGCGTGAAGCCGGGGTAGCTGGTCTTGCCGGTGCCGGTGGGCACCACGGTCAGGGTCTTGATTTCGGCCAAGGTAAAGTCAGACACCTTGTAGCCGCCGTTGCGCTGCGCGAACAGAGATGCCACATTGGTGGTGCGGGTGAGCGTGTCGTCGTGAATGGCCACCAGCGCGCCGTCTTGGGTGATCTGCAGGTCAGGCTCGATGTAGTCGGCGCCCATGCGCACCGCCAGTTCATAGCCGCCCAACGTGTGTTCCGGTAGATAACCGCTGGCACCACGGTGGGCAATGACCAGTGGCTGTGCGGCATCGTCGTTGCTGCCTCCGCAACCGGCAATGACAAGGGCGGAGAGGCAGGCTGCAGCAAGGGTGAAGGTCTTCATGGCGGTGGTCTCATTTTGGAAAGAGAACCACTCTACGAGCGCCCCGTGGCAACGGCATGACGCAGCCGTGACAGCCCAAGCGCCGCGCGGTGCTGCGCTGCATATGTGGACGCGGGCGTGGCAAGGCAGGAGCGTGCAGGAGCGCGCACGCCCCGCTGCGGAGCGCGATGCGCCGCGAGCCGACGCTATTGCGCGGGCAGCGAGGTCAGAGCGCCGTCCACCGGCAACTCCTGGCTACCTTTGGGGCACGGCTGGTCGGTGTAAGTGGTACGGCCGTCCACAACACATTTGCGGGGTTGCGGGGCCACGGGCGCCGACGCTGCACCTTGCGCCGAACGGGGCTGCGCGGTAGCAGGTTGTTTGCCGGGTGGCAGAGTGCCAGGGCCGGGGCGGGTAGCGGCCTTCCAGGCCTGCTGTGCCCACGGGCCGGCATGGGGCAACCACTGGTCGGCGGTCCACCATGCGGCGGCAGCGGCGGCCAGCAGCACGACGGCAATGGCGGTGAGCACCGTGCGTTCTGTGCGGCTGCGCATGGGGTTTCAGCGCCTAAAAAACGAGGTACCAACCAACGTGCGCGCGATACAGCCGCGTTGGCAACTCAGCGCGTGCGCTCGCGCGTCACGTTCACGTCGATGTCGCCAAACACGCTCACGCCGCTGGCGCCCTGCGGCTGTTGCTGGCTGGCCGGGTCGCTGGAGCGGCCAGCGCCAGACGACGATGCGGTGCTGCTGCAGCCAGCCAGCGCGCCCGCAGTGGCAACAGCCACCAGTGTGGTGCGCCAGAAGCACCGTGCAAACGATGCTGGGGCTGCAGATGGAGCGGTTTGCGCTATGCCCTGTGTTGGCTTGGTCATCTTCATTCACCTCCGAGGTGGTTGCCCAGGATGCCCGCCAGCTCGAACATGCCCGCGCTGTCTTTGCCGAACACGGCGCGCAGCTTGTCGTCGGCGACGATGGTGCGCTTGTCCTTGGGGTCCTGCAGGTTGTGGGCCTTGATGTATTCCCACATCTTCTTGACAGCCTCGGGGCGCGCCACGGGCTCGCTGCCAATCACGGCGGCCAGGGCGGCGCTGGGCGCCTTGCCTACGGCGGCTTTGCGCGGGGCCTTTGCGGCGGCGGACTTGGTGGCCGTGGCCTTCTTGGCGGCTGCGGGTTTGGCAACTTTTTTGGCTGCAGCGCTTGCCCTGCCTGCGCTAGCAGCTCCTGTTTTTGCAGCAGCCCCGGGGCGTGGCGGGAACTTGGATGGCGCAAATTCAAAGTTGACCTTGCCCGCCTCTTTGTCCCACGCAAGGTGGGCCTTGAAGTTGCGGCGCGTGCGCATGCTCACGAACTTGTCGAGCAGGTCGGTCTTGCCGGTCTCCAACAGCTTGGTCATCTGCTCGCGCTCCACGGGCTGCTGCAGGATGATCTTGCCGCTCTTGAACGTGCAGCTGGGCGTGGGCTGTGCGGCCGTGGGCACGGCCTTGCTGCACACATAGTTGCTGCCATGCTCGTGCACTTCCGATCCGCAGATGGGGCAGGCACCCAGCGAGGCGTCTTCAAATTCCACCAGCTCGCCCGATTCCTCGGCGTTCTTGTCGTCGCCAAAGTCGAATTCGAGCTTGTAGTTGTGCGCCTCGTCGTCGTACTTGATGACGATCTCGGACGTGAAGGGCCAGCCCGCCTTGGAGCGGAAGCCCTCCAGCGGGCCGATCTTCTTGTCGCGCAGCAGCTGCTCGGCCTCGGCCGTTTCAAACGTGCGGCCGGCGGGCGACTTGCCGAAGCTGAAACCGCAAGGCTCTGCGCCCGGCTTGCCTACGCAGGCAAAACGGCGGTAGTTCTCTTTGACCACGCCACCGCAGTTGGGGCAGGGGGTGGACAGCGTGGCGTAGTCGCCGGGGATGGTGTCGCGGTCGTATTCCTTGGCCTTCTTCACCATGCGCTCGGTCATGGCGGCAATTTCTTGCATGAAGGCTTCGCGGCTGAGCTGGCCCTTTTCCATCTGCGAGAGCTTGTATTCCCACTCGCCCGTGAGTTCGGCACGGCAGAGTTCTTCCACCTCCAGCCCCCGCAGCAGCGTCATGAGCTGGAACGCCTTGGCCGTGGGGATGATTTCGCGGCCTTCGCGCAGCATGTACTTTTCAGTCAGCAAGCCTTCGATGATGGCCGCGCGCGTGGCGGGCGTGCCCAGGCCTTTTTCCTGCATCGCGCTGCGCAGTTCTTCGTCGTCGATCTGCTTGCCCGCGCTTTCCATCGCGCCGAGCAGCGTGGCTTCGGAGTAGCGGGCGGGCGGCTTGGTCTTGAGGCCCTTGGGATCGACCTGCAGGGTGTTGACCATTTCGCCGGGCTTCACAGGCACCAGGTTCTGGCCCTTGTCGCCGTCCTTGCCGCCTTCCACTTCGTCGGCTGCTTCCTTGCCATAGATGGCCAGCCAGCCCGGCTTGACCAGCACCTTGCCTTCGGTCTTGAAACTGTGAGGGGCCACGGTGCTGATGCGGGTGGTGACGGTGTATTCGGCACTCGGGAAGAACACCGCCATGAAGCGGCGCACGACCAGGTCGTACAGCTTTTGCTCGGCCTCGCTCAGGCCCGATGGGGCCTGCGTGGTGGGGATGATGGCAAAGTGATCGCTGACCTTGCTGTTGTCGAAGATGCGCTTGGACGGGCGGATGTAGTTGTTGTTCAGCGCAGTGAGCGCATGCGGTGCGAGGTGGCGCATGCCGCTGTCGGCCAGCATCTCGAAGGTCTGCTTGGCCACGGGCAAATAGTCTTCGGGCAGCGCGCGCGAATCGGTACGCGGGTAGGTCAGGGCCTTGTGGCGTTCGTACAGGCTTTGCGCCAAGGCCAGCGTGGTCTTGGCCGAAAAGCCGAACTTGCCGTTGGCCTCGCGCTGCAGGCTGGTCAGGTCAAACAGCAGGGGCGATGCCTGGGTGGTGGGCTTGCTCTCTTCGGTGACGGTGGCTTGCTTGCCGCGCACGGCGTTGGCAATGGCTTGCGCTTCAGCGGCGGACCATACCCGGTCGGCGCGGGCTTCCACGTCTTCGCCCTTCTTCCATTTCGGGTCGAACCACTTGGCGGGGTACTCACCCGCCTGGGCGCCGAAGGTGGCGTGGATTTCCCAGTAGTCGCGGCTCACGAACTTGCGGATCTTTTCTTCGCGCTCCACCACCAGCGACAGCGTGGGCGTCTGCACCCGGCCCACGGTGGTCAGAAAGAACCCGCCGTCGCGCGAGTTGAACGCCGTCATGGCGCGCGTGCCGTTGATGCCGACCAGCCAGTCGGCCTCAGAGCGGCTGCGCGCCGCGCTGGCCAGGCCCGCCATCTGCTGCTCAGAGCGCAGGGCGTTGAAGCCGTCGCGGATGGCCTGGGGCGTCATGGACTGCAGCCACAGGCGCTTGACGGGTTTGCCCAGCGGCTTGCTGCCCCCGGCGTACTGCTCGATCAGGCGGAAGATCAGTTCCCCCTCGCGGCCCGCGTCACAGGCGTTGATGAGTTCGGTCACGTCCTTGCGCTTGGCCTGCTTGACCACCGCGTTCAGGCGGCTCTTGGTCTTGTCCACGGGCTTGAGGTCAAAGTACGGCGGAATCACAGGCAGGTGCGCAAAGCTCCACTTGCCGCGCTTCACGTCGAACTGCTCGGGGGCCTGGATCTCCACTAGGTGGCCCACGGCGCTGGTGACCACATAGCGGTCGTTCTCGAAGTGGTCTTCGTGCTTGTCGAACTTGCCCGCCACGGGCGTCAGTGCACGCACGATGTCTTGTGCCACTGAAGGTTTTTCTGCAATTACCAGGGTCTTGGTCATTTTTCGGTTTCTCGCCAATCTGGCTTTCCGGCATCCGGCCGGGCGCTTCTACAATCCGTTGCCTCACGCGTACACGCGCACGCGCATGTGTGCATATTCAAGTTAACAGAGTTTTTGCCATGCCCCGCACCGCACCGCCTGCAACCCCCACCGCCGCAAAGGGGCGCCGCATCCAGACACGGCGCTCGGGCGTCCATGGCAAGGGCGTTTTTGCTGTGCAGGATATTGCAGAGGGCGAAGTCCTTGTCGAATACACGGGTGAAGTGATCGGCTGGCAGGAAGCGCAGGACAGGCACCCGCACGACCCCTTGCAACCCAACCACACGTTCTACTTTCATGTGGATGAAGACCATGTGATCGATGCAAAGTTCGGCGGCAATTCGTCGCGCTGGATCAACCACAGCTGCAACCCTAACTGTTATGCGGACGAGCGGGACGGCCGCATTTTCATCACCGCGCTGCGCAACATCAAGGCGGGCGAAGAGCTGAACTACGACTACGGCCTGATCATCGAAGAGCGCTACACGCCTAAGCTCAAGGCCGAATACCCCTGCTGGTGTGGCAGCCCGAACTGCCGGGGCACGCTGCTCGCGCCCAAGCGCGGCTGGGCACCGCCGGTCCCGCTGCCACCGTCCAAGCCCGCGCGCAAGGGCCCGCAGAAGGCATCCGCCTCTGACAAGCCACGAGGCCGCGGACAGTGAACACCGCACCCATCCGCTGGCCCGCCGAGGCCATCTGGGAAGCAGTGTCACCGCTGTTACCGGGCTTTACCGTCGAGGTGCTACCCAGTATCGATTCCACCAACACCGAGCTGATGCGCCGCGCGCGCGCAGGCCAGTGCGAGCCCACGCTGCTGGTGGCCGAACAGCAGACCGCCGGGCGCGGGCGGCTGGGGCGCGTGTGGCAAAGCGATGTGGGCGCTTCGTTGATGATGTCGCTCGGTCTGCCGCTGGCGCCCAAGGACTGGTCGGGCCTGTCGCTGGCCGTGGGCGTGAGCGTGGCCGAAAGCCTGCAGCCGGTGTTGCCGCCGCTGGGCGCCAATCAACCTGCGCGCGTGGGCCTGAAATGGCCCAATGACCTGTGGCTGGGTGGCTCGGCGGGCGACCGCAAGCTGGGCGGCATTCTGGTGGAGACTGCGAGTTTTGTGGCGCCCCAGACGGTCCAGGCGGCCAGTGCCTCTGGCCCAGCCAGCACTGCACGCTACGTGGTGGTGGGCATTGGCATCAACGTGTTGCCCCGCAGCCCCGAGGGCATGAGCATGCCGCCGGGTAGCCTGCAGGACGTGGAGACGGGCCTGGACGCGCCCACGGCCCTGCTGCGCATCGTGCCGCCGCTGGCAGCCATGCTGCAGGCGTTTGAAGGCTACGGCTTTGCGCCCATGCAGCCCCGCTTTGCCGCGCGCGACGTGCTGCAAGGCCGCGCCGTGACCTTGAGCGATGGCCACACGGGCACGGCGCATGGCGTGGGCGACGACGGCGCACTGTTGGTGCATACGGCCGGTGGCATGCAGGCCATCACCAGTTCCGAGATCAGCGTGCGGCCCAGCGCCGTGCCACCGGTATGAAGCGGCTCCTTCAGTTCAGCGCACCGAAAGGCTTTTTTCCATGCTCCGACTTGCCGTGATCGTGCTGCTGCTGGCCAACGCGGGCTACTACGCATGGGCCCACGGGCATCTGCGCACCTGGGGCCAAGGGCCGGCAGAGCAGGCCGAGCCCCAGCGCATGAACCAGCAGATTCGCCCCGAAACCCTGCAAATATTGCGCGTGAACCCCAGCCGCTCCTCGTCGGCCGCCCCGGCCCCGCCGGTGGCCACATCCCCCTCTCCCTCAACCCCCCCCACCCCCCCCTCCACTTCCACCACTGCCGATGCATCGGCCCCCGCTGCCACGCCCAGCTCCGGGGAGCAGGCCGAGTGCCTGCAGGCCGGCGTGTTCGACGAGCGCCAGGCCGAGGCGCTGCGCACCGCGGCAGCGGGCTTGCCACCAGGCAGCTGGATGCTGGAGCCCACACCCGTTTCCGGCCGCTGGATGGTCTACATGGGCCGCTTTGACGACCTGGAAACCCTGGACAAGAAACGTGCCGAACTGCGTGCCCGCAGCGTGCCGTTTGACCGCGCGGGCGGCACCTGGGAATACGGTCTTTCGCTGGGCCGTTTCGCCTCTGAAGAGGCCGCCAAGCGCGAACTGGCCAACCTGAGCAACAAGGGCGTGCGCACCGCCCGCGTGATCCAGGAGCGCGCTGACACACCCGGCTTTACCTTGCGCCTGCCTGCTGTCACCGACGCACTGCGTGCCCAGCTGGACACTCTGCGCACCGCCATGGCCGGCAAAACGCTGCGCAACTGCGCCTAACCACCGCCCGCGACTACGCCAGGCGATCCGCGTTCAATCCAGCGAAATCTGCGCAAACCGGCTCACACGCCTCATCTTGTCCACCTCCTTGCGGATCTGGGCGGCAAACTCCTGCGGCAAGCTGCCCGAGCCGAACAGCCCCTGGTCGGCCAGTTGCGCCTTGACCGACGGAATCTGCAGCACCGAAGCCACGGCGTCGCGCCATTGCCGTGCCAGCGCCACAGGCAGGCCTGCGGGTGCCACCAGGCCAAACCACGATGGGTCGTTGTTGGAGAACAAGCTCAACTGGGCATAGGTAGGCACTCCGGGCAACACGTCCAGTGGCGCGCTCCACGCCACGGCCAGCGCGCGCAGCCGGCCTGCCTGGATGTGGGGCAGCGCGGAGGCTACCTGGTCAAAGTACACCGGCACCTTGCCAGCCACCACGTCGGCCAGCGCTGCGGCGCCACCACGGTAGGGCACGTGGGTCATGAAGGTGTTGGTGGTGCTCTTGAGCAGCTCGCCCCACATGTGGCCGATGGTGCCGTTGCCAGGCGATGCGTATGCCACCTTTCCGGGTTGAGCCTTCACGTGGCGGATGAACTGGGCGAAGTCCTTGGCGGGCAGGTCGGGGTGAACCACGAGCACCCCGGGCGCCTTGACGATCTCGGTGATGGGCGTAAAGCCGTCCAGCGCGTTGTAGGGCAGATTGCGGTACACGGCCGGGTTCACGCCGTGGGTGGACAACGTGGCCACGCCGAGCGTGCGGCCGTCCGGTGGCGCGGCGGCCACTTCGGCCATGCAGGTGGCGCCCGCTGCGCCGGGGCGGTTTTCCACGTTCACGGCCACCTGCAGCCGCTGCGCCAGTGGTCTGGCAATAGCACGGGCTGTGATGTCGGTGGCACCGCCCGCCGCAAAGGGCACCAGCAGGCGCACTGGCCGCGAGTCTGCCTGCAGCGAGGAGGTGGTGGGCTGCGCCAGCGCATGGGTGGGCGCCCAAACTGCGGATGAGGCAGCGGTTGCGGTGGTAGCTGCAGCCAATAGCGTGCGTCGTTTCATCGTGGCTCCTGCTGTGGTTGGAGCCCATTCTGGGCGGTTGCCGCCACCACGGAAAACGACGTTTTGAACTCAGCTGATTCCGGTTTGGAATGTGGCAGATGGCGGCCTCGCGCCCACGCAAGCAAACGGCTTCTTCCACCGCGTGGCGGTTGGCGCCCTGCGCCCGCCAGCGCGCGGGCGCTCAGCGCCCAGCCGTATCGTCGCGCGCATCAAACCGCACGCTGAAGCGCGCACCGGGCGGCGTCTGGCCGGGGCGGGCGTCTTCCAGCACCACTTCGGCCCCGTGCTTGCGGGCGATCTCCAGCACGATGGGCAGGCCCAGGCCCGAGCCGTCGGCCTCGCTGCCCAGGGCGCGGTAGAAGGGCTGGAACACCAGCTCCCGCTCGGCCTCGGGTACGCCAGGGCCAGAGTCTTCGATCTGCAGCAGCAGCACATGGCCAAAGGTGTCGGCCAGCACCCGCGCGGTGACCACGCCGGGCTTGTCGGGCGACGAAGGGGTGTAGTTGATGGCGTTGTCCAACAGGTTGCGCACCAGCTCCTTGAGCAGCGTGGGGTTGCCGTCGAGCAGCACACCGGGCGAGCCGGGTTCGGCACCGTCGTAGCCCAGGTCGATGTGTTTCTCCAGGGCGCGGGGCACCGAATCACGCACCACCTCAATGGTCAGCCGCGCCAGGTCACACGGCTGGCGCGCAATGCCCACGCCGCTGCCCTCGGCACGCGCCAGGGCCAGCAGCTGGTTGACGGTGTGCGTGGCGCGGATGCTGGAGCGGCCGATCTGCTGCAGCGAGCGCTTGAGCTCTTCGGTGCTGGTGCCTTCGCGCTGCGCCAGGTCGGCCTGCATGCGCAGCCCGGCCAGCGGGGTCTTGAGCTGGTGCGCCGCATCGGCCAGAAAGCGCTTTTGCGTGGCCAGCGAGTCGTTCAGGCGCGTGAGCAGGTCGTTCACCGACGACACCAGGGGTGCCACCTCCAGCGGCACGGTGCGGTCGTCCAGCGGCGAGAGGTCGTCCGGATCGCGTGCGCGGATGCGCTGCTCCAGATGGTTCAATGGCTGAATGCCCCGCGCCAGCGCCAGCCACACCAGCAGCACGGCCAGCGGCAGGATGACAAACTGCGGCAGCATCACACCCTTGATGATTTCGGTGGCCAGCACGCTGCGCTTTTCACGCGTTTCGGCCACCTGCACCAGCGCGGCGGGCGTGCCCGGCAGTGGCAGGCGCACCCAGATGTAGGCAATGCGGATCTCGATGCCACGCATCTCCGCGTCGCGCAGGCGCACTTCGTGGGACATGGGCACTTCTTCAACGGGCGGTGCTGGCAGCTCGCGCTCGCCCGAAAGGAATTCACCGCCGGGCCCGATGACCTGGTAGTAGACGATGTCGGAGTCGTCGGCGCGCAGGATTTCGCTGGCGGGCTGCGGCAGATTGAACTGCACCTTGTCACCCGCCACGGTCACCAGCTGCGCAAGGGCGTGGACGTTGTACTCCAGCGCGCGGTCAAACGGTTTGTTGGCCAGGCCCTGCGCCACCAACCAGGTCAGCGCCAGGCTCACGGGCCACAGCAGCAGCAGGGGCGTGAGCATCCAGTCGAGGATCTCGCCGAAGAGGGAGCGCTGCTCTCGCTGGAATATTTTCAAGGTATTTAGGCCGCTACCGCTTATCCATCAAGCGCCAGAAGCTATCATTTTTATTGCAAACAACTCAGACATCACCTAGCACCGCTGCCGTCAAAACTGGCGTGCTACAGGCCAGTGCACCCGTGGAACTGGCTCCGCCAGGCCACCGGGTGCGTCCCCCTGCGGGGGAAGACGCGCAGCGGCACAGGGGGTTTCCTATCCCGGGATTTTCTCCAGGCAGTAGCCCAGGCCGCGCACCGTGGCGATGCGGATGGGCCCGCCCTCGATCTTCTTGCGCAGGCGGTGGATGTAGACCTCAATCGCGTTGTTGCTCACCTCTTCGCCCCACTCGCACAGGCGCTCCACCAGTTGCTCCTTGCTCACCAGTCGGCCAGCGCGCTGCAGCAACACCTCGAGCAGGCCCAGCTCACGGGCTGACAACTCGATCATCTTGCCGTCGATGGTGGCCACGCGGCCGGCCTGGTCGTAAACCAGCGGGCCGTGCTTGATGGCGCTGCTGGTGCCGCCCATGCCCCGGCGCGTGAGGGCGCGCACGCGGGCTTCGAGCTCTTGCAGGCTGAAGGGCTTGGCCATGTAGTCGTCGGCGCCATAGTCCAGCCCTTTCACACGCTCGTCCACGCTGTCCGCCGCCGTCAGGATGAGCACCGGCAGCGTGGCGCCCCGGCTGCGCAGGCGCTTGAGCACCTCCAGCCCGTGCATGCGCGGCAGCCCCAGGTCCAGGATGAGCAGGTCGAACTCGTTGTTGGTCATCAGCGCGGCATCGGCCTCGGTGCCGCTGGCCACGTGGTCCACCACGGCGCCGGAGGCGCGCAGCGTGCGCAAAAGGCCATCGGCCAGCACCTGGTCGTCTTCGGCAATGAGGATGCGCATGGGGAGTCTCCTGGTGGGTGGCAGCGGTCTGGCGCCGCGCCTTGGCAGGATTCTAGGGGCCGCAGAGGGCCCCTGTGCGCTGCGTTGTGGCGCGCCCGTTGGCGCGCGCAGCGGCAAGGTCCGCTAGCGCGGATCGGTGGCCAGCAGCTTGACGACCAGCGCCTTCAGGTCGGCCTGCAGCCGCGCCATGCCTTCGGGCAACTGCGCAAGCGTGCCTTCGTCCATGTACAGCTTGCGGTTGATCTCCAGCTGGATGCTGTGGCGGTGTTGTGCGGGGTTGCTGTAGCGGCGCACCAGCTCCACGCCTTTGTACGGGTGGTTGTATTCCACGCTGTAGCCGCAGGCGCGCAGGTGCTCGCACACCATGGCCGACAGGGCCGGGTCGGCCGTGGTGCCGTCGCGGTCTCCGACCACAAAGTCGGCGTGCACCAGGCCCGGAAACTCGGTGGCGTGGCTGGCCGCCACGGCAGGCATGGAGTGGCAGTTGATGTGGATGCTGTAGCCGTGGCGCGCATGGGCGGCATCAATGGCCTGCTGTACCGCAGCGTGGTAGGGGCGCCAGCAGCGCTCGATGCGTGCGCGCACCTCGGCCACGGTGAGCTGGCGGTGGTAGATGGGCTCGCCGTCGTCGGTGAACTTCCAGATGAGGCCTTTGCCCAGGCGTACCTTGCTGAGCACCTTGGGGTCGGTGGAGATGGGGTCGGTCCATTCGCCGTCGAGCAAGGTGGTGTCCAGCTCGGTGGTGTCGCGGTTGGCGTCCAGGTAGATGCGGGGAAAGTGGGCTTCGACCCAGGCCACGCCCAGTGCCGGGGCAAAGGCGTAGATTTTTTCGACGTGGGTGTCTTCCGCGCGGCGCAGGGTGGGCAGGTCGCAGGCGGAGCCAAAGTCGGCCGGGTACTGGGTGCCGCTGTGGGGCGAATCAAGCACCAGCGGGGTGTAGCCCGGCACGGTTGTGACCGAGGGGCTGGCGGGTTGGGCAAGCCCCGGGGAGCCGGTCACGCCGGGCTGGGCTTGCTGGAATCGGTGATGGATCAGTTTCAAGGCTGCATGCATAGGCAGAGTGTGCGCAAAGTGGGGCGGCTGGCCTAGCCGCCCAGACCGGATGGAGACCATGGTTATCCCTGAGAGTCTGTTCAAGACTGGTGAGGGAAGGTCCGCACCGGCTGTGGCCGCCGGGCCCCTGGGCCCGGCAAGGGGCGCGCGCCTGAGCGCGCGGCGCCCGTGTCAATCCAGCGCGATCTTGGCGTAGGCCGCCACGCGTTTCATCTTGTCGATCTCGCTGGCGATCTGCGACGTGAACTCCTTGGACGTGGTTCCAGAGGGATACAGGCCCTGTCCGGCCAGGCGCTCGCGCACGGCTGGTTCCTTCAGCGCCTGGGCCACGGCCTGCTGGATGCGGTCCACCGCCGCCGCGGGCGTGGCGGCAGGCGCCACCAGGCCGAACCAGGATGGCTCGTTGGCCTGCTTGTAGCCCAGTTCGCCATAGGTGGGCACTTCGGGCAGCACGTCCAGGCGCGAGGGCCAGGACACGGCCAGTGCCTTGAGCTTGCCGGACTTCACGTGCGGCAGCGACGAAGCGACCTGGTCAAAGTACACCGCCACCTGGCCGGCCAGCACATCGTTGATGGCCGGGCCTGCACCACGGTAGGGGATGTGCACCATCGAGGTGCCCGTGGCGCTCTTGAACAGCTCGCCCCACATGTGGCCGATGGTGCCGTTGCCCGGCGTGGCGTACGACACCTTGCCGGGGTTGGCCTTGAGGTGCTTCACCAGTTCCGCAAAGTCCTTGACGGGCAGCACGGCCGGGTTGATCACGATGACGCCAGGGGCCTTCACGATCTCGGTCACGCCCACGAAATCCTTGGTGGGGTTGTAAGGCAGCTTGCTGTACACAGCGGGGTTCACACCATGGGTGGAGAGCGTGGCCACGCCAATGGTGAGGCCGTCTGCCGGGGCGCGTGCCACTTCGGCCATGCCGATGGAGCCACCTGCGCCGCCGCGGTTTTCCAGCACCACGGGCTGCTTGAGGATGCGGGCCAGCGACTCCTGCAGGCTGCGGGCGGTGATGTCGGTTGCGCCCCCGGGCGGGAAGGGAACGATGATGCGCAAGGGCTTACCCTCTTGCGCCAAAGACATTCCAGGAACGAAAGTGATGGCAGCCAAAGCGGAAAGCAGGTGACGGCGTTGCATGGGCATTTCTCCTATGAAGTGCATTGAGGTTAAATGAATAGGTGCGCTCTACCAAGCAACGTATATGCCTGATAACATTCCAATGCGGAATGATTTGATTACTTATCAACTGCGCAATCAACCATGTCATCCCTGCGTCGCCTGTCTCCGCCGCTGCACCTTCTGCGGGCGTTTTCCACCGTGACGCGGTTCGGCGGCGTGTCCCGCGCGGCCGAGGCGCTGCACCTCACGCAAAGCGCGGTGAGCAAGCAGGTCAAGGAGCTGGAGGGCTGGGTGGGCGTGCCGCTGTTCGAGCGCAGCCGCAAGCGCTTGGCGCTGACACCCGCGGGCGAGCGCTATGAAAAGGCCGTGCGGGCCGTGCTGACCCAGCTGGAGGCGGCCACGCTGGAGCTCATCACCAGCGACGATGGCGGCGGCGCGCTGCACCTGTCCAGCCTGCCCACCTTTGCGGCCAAGTGGCTGATTCCGCGCCTGCCGCAGTTCCAGCAACAGCACCCGCAGGTCACGCTGCACTTCGTGCCTTACGTGCACAGTTACAACTTCGACCGGCCCGAGCTGGACTGCGCCATCCTCTTCGGCGACGGCCACTGGCCCGGCGCCCACGCCCACTACATCACGGGCAACGATGTGGCGCTGATCGCCCCGCGTACCAAGGTGGCCGATTGGGCCATCCACGCTCCGCGCGATGTGGCCCGCTACACGCTGCTGCGCCATGTAACCGTGCCCGAGGCGTGGCTGCGCTGGAGCGAGACCCACGGCGTGCTGGGCCAGCTGGACCCGCTGGCGGGCCCGCAGTTCGACCAGTTCCAGACCATGATCCGCGCGGTGATGGCGGGCATGGGCCTGGCTCTGGTGCCGCGCTGCCTCGTGCAGGACGAGATCACCGCCGGGCTCGTGCGCGAGCCTCTGGCCGACGTGCACCTGCGCGGCGGGTACCAGAGCGAGGTGGGCTACTGGCTGTGCTACCCCGAGGGACGTAC
>JBCNOJ010000449.1:0-3995 GCA_039593925.1 Acidovorax sp. | reverse complement strand
TCTTTCCCGACCCCTGGCACAAGACCAAACACAACAAACGCCGGCTGGTTCAACCCCCACTCGTGGCCAAGCTGGCTGCCCGCCTGAAGCCCGGCGGTTACCTGCACTGCGCCACCGACTGGGAACCCTACGCACAGCAGATGCTGGAGGTGCTGAGCGCCGAGCCCCTGCTTCAGAACACTGCCAACGGCTTTGCACCGCAACCCGATTACCGCCCCCTGACCAAGTTCGAGAACCGCGGCCTGCGGCTCGGCCATGGCGTGTGGGATGTCGTGTTCGTGCGCCGCAAATAACACCGACGACATGCCCCGACAGGCCCATCGCGCAACGCCTATGAAACCCATCCTGCAAAACTTGGTGGAGATGACTGGTCACCGCGACCACCTGAGGCTGGAAGTGTCGGTGCTGTCTACGCTGCAGAAACTCAGCAGCGTGATCGAGGTGCGTGCCTTGGAGCTCTTTACCGACCAGGGTGTTCCTTACGTGCGGCCCCGCACATGGGTGGAAGACGGGCAGTTGATATCCACCGACTCTGACGCGGCGGCAGACCCGCGGCGCGAAACGCTGGACCACTACCCCGCCCTGCGCGTGTGCGTGGAAGACCACAGCGATAGCGCCCTGGCCTCCCCGCGCAAGGGCCGCTACGTGCTGTGGCTGCCCGTGTGGATGCACGACAAGGTGAGCACCTGCCTGGAGATCACGCAGTCGCGCCCTTTTTCGGCGCACAAGCTCGATGTGCTCAAGGGCGTCTTCCTGGTCTACCAGAACTACCAGAGCCTGCTGGACTACAGCGAGCGCGATGCGCTTACCGGCCTGTTCAACCGCAAGACCTTTGACGAACAGTTCTCGCGCCACACGATGAGTGGCCTGGGCAGCCGTGTAAACGCGATGAGCGCCATCACGGAGGCGCTGCCTGCGGACGAAGGCGGCGCGCCGTCTGAACCGGTGCAGCATTGGCTGGCGGTGGTGGACATCGACCACTTCAAGCAGGTCAACGATCGCTTCGGTCACCTGTATGGCGACGAAGTGCTCATCCTGATTGCCAACATCCTGCGCAGCTCATTTCGAAGCCACGACCGCATCTTCCGCTTTGGTGGTGAGGAATTCGTGGTGCTGCTGCGCTCCACCACACTGAGCACGGCACACAAGGTGTTCAACCGGTTCCGCCAAGCCGTGCAGGAGTACCACTTTCCCCAGGTGGGCCAGGTCACGGTGAGCCTGGGCTTCGTCAGCACCGCCAAGGGTGCGCCCGTGGAAATCCTGGGCCAGGCCGACCAAGCCCTGTATTACGCCAAGGAACACGGACGCAACCAGGTTTGCTTCTACGACGACCTCGTTGCCAGCGGCCACCTCGCGGCCAAGGTGGCGAACGACGACGTCGAGCTGTTTTAAGACCTGTTGGGTTGGCACCCTGCAAAGCGTCGAACCAACCCCCAACGCGTCCAAACGCGTACAAGCGCGCCCCAGGCATCGCGGATGCCGTGTTTCTCGGCTGCTTGACCGCTCCGCGCAATGGCCTTTCCGCCAGGGGTGACCCGACAGGCCACGCCACAACCCTGAAAAACACAAAACGGGCGCCCCACAACAGGACGCCCGTTCAATGCTTAGCGTTATCAGCTCGGGCCATGGGCCCGCATCAAACCCGCTCAGCCACCCAGCCCTGCACCGACTGCAGCGCGCTAGCCAGCTTGCTGGCGTCCGTGCCACCGGCCATGGCCATGTCGGGCTTGCCGCCGCCCTTGCCGCCCACTTGCTGAGCCACAAAGTTGACCAGTTCGCCGGCTTTGACCTTGCCCACGCTGTCGGCCGTGACGCCTGCAGCGATCTGCACCTTGTCGCCATCCACAGCGGCCAGCACGATGGCAGCGGTCTTGAGCTTGTCCTTGAGCTTGTCCATGGTGTCACGCAGGGTCTTGGCGTCGGCGCCCGGCAGCGCAGCAGCCAGCACCTTCAATCCCTTGACCTCAACGGCCTGATTCACCAACTCGTCACCTTGGCTGGACGCCAGCTTGCCCTTGAGGGCCGCCACTTCCTTTTCCAGCGCACGTACGTTGTCCAGGGCTTGGCCGATGCGGCCATTGAGCTCGGTCGCCGATGTCTTCAACGTGCCTGCCGCCTGGTTCACGGTGCTTTCAAGCTGCTGCAGGTAGGCCAGCGCGTTGATGCCAGTCACGGCTTCGATACGGCGCACGCCTGCAGCCACGCCGCCTTCGGCCACGACCTTGAACAGGCCAATGTCGCCCGTGCGCTGCACGTGCGTGCCGCCGCACAGCTCGCGGCTGGAGCCGATATCGAGCACGCGCACGGTTTCGCCATACTTCTCGCCGAACAGCATCATCGCGCCAGTCTTCTGTGCGGATTCGATGTCCATCAGGCGGGCCTGCGTGGGGTGGTTGGCCAGGATTTCCTCGTTCACCAGGCGCTCGATCTCGCGCACCTGTGCGTCGGTCACCGGTGCGTTGTGCGCGAAGTCGAAGCGGGTGCGCTCGGCATTCACCAAACTGCCCTTTTGCTGCACGTGGCTGCCCAGCACTTCGCGCAGCGCCTTGTGCATCAGGTGGGTGGCAGAGTGGTTGCGCACGGTGGCAGCGCGCAGCGCGGTGTTGACCTCAGCCTGCACCGTGTCGCCCACGTTCAGGGTGCCTTCTTCCAGCGTGCCGTGATGGCCGTACACATCGGCCTTCACCTTCAAGGTGTCGCCCACTGCAAATCGGGCCGAGCCGCTGGTGATGGTGCCTTCGTCACCCACCTGACCGCCGCTTTCGGCGTAGAACGGGGTCGTGTCCAGCACCACCACACCGGTCTGGCCGGTTGTTAGGGCTGCTGCGCTTGTCCCGTCTACATAGATTGCTACGATTTTTGCGGTCTCGGCCAGCTTGTCGTAGCCGGTGAACTGGTTGATGGCACCGGTGTATTCCAGCGCCTTGTCCATCTTGAACTTGCCAGCAGCGCGGGCCTGGGCCTTCTGCTTTTCCATCGCAGCCTTGAAGCCAGCTTCATCGACCTCTACGTCGCGTTCACGGCACACGTCGTTGGTTAGATCGAGCGGGAAGCCGTAGGTGTCGTGCAGCTTGAAAGCCACCTCACCAGGCAGAACCTTGGCGCCGCCAGCCAGGGCGGAGTCCAGAATTTCCATGCCGTTGGCCAGGGTCTCGAAGAAGCGCTCTTCTTCCGCCTTGAGCACGTCGGTGATGCGTTGCTCCTGCTCGCGCAGCTTGGGGTAAGCATCGCCCATCAGGCGCACCAGATCCGCCACCAGCTTGTGGAAGAACGGCGTTTTCTTGCCCAACTTGTAGCCGTGGCGGATGGCGCGCCGCACGATGCGGCGCTGCACGTAGCCACGGCCTTCGTTGCTAGGGATCACGCCATCACTCACCAGGAAAGCGGTCGCGCGGATGTGGTCGGCAATCACGCGCAGGCTCTTGTTGTTGAGATCGGTGACGCCGGTCTCGCGGCCGGCAGCCTTGATGAGCTGGTCGAACAGGTCGATCTCGTAGTTGCTGTGCACGTGCTGCAGGATGGCAGCAAGGCGCTCCAGGCCCATGCCGGTGTCCACGCAGGGCGCGGGCAGCGGCGTCACCGAGCCGTCTTCAGCCATGTCGAACTGCATGAACACGTTGTTCCAGATCTCGATGAAGCGGTCACCGTCTTCATCGGGGCTGCCTGGAGGGCCGCCGGGGATGTGCGGGCCATGGTCATAAAAGATTTCCGAGCAGGGGCCGCAGGGGCCGGTGTCGGCCATCATCCAGAAGTTGTCGGACTTGTAGCGCCCGCCTTTGTTGTCGCCGATGCGGATCACGCGATCAGGTGGCAGACCGATCTCCTTGGTCCAGATGTCGTAGGCTTCGTCGTCTTCCTGGTAGACGGTGGCCAGCAAGCGCTCCTTGGGCAGCTTGTAGACCTCGGTCAGCAATTCCCAGGCCCACTTGAGCGATTCGCGCTTGAAGTAGTCGCCGAACGACCAGTTGCCCAGCATCTCGAAGAAGGTGTGGTGC
>JBCNOJ010000448.1:0-4013 GCA_039593925.1 Acidovorax sp. | reverse complement strand
CGCTTTATGGACAAGCGCTGGCAGCATTTTTGACCAATATCCCCAGACCCGCGGTGGGGTAGGGCACCCGTACCGCGGCCCATCCATTACCCTTGCGCCCATGCATGCCTTCCACCGCCTGGGACTTGCCGCCGCCTGCTCTGCCGCCCTGCTGGTGCTGGTGGGGTGTGGCACCTCACGGCCTCCGTCTTCGTCGTCTTCATCGTCAGCCCCTGTGCGCACCACGCCGCCGCTGACGGCCGAACAGGCGCACGACATCGCCATCCACGCGCTGGGCCTGGTCGGCACGCCGTACCGCTACGGCGGCAACACGCCCGATTCGGGTTTTGATTGCAGTGGCCTCATCGGCTATGTGTACCGCAACCAGGTGGGCACGCCGCCACCGCGCACGGTGGCGCAGCTCAACACCTGGGGCTACCCCATTGATGGCAGGGAACTGCGCACCGGCGACCTGGTGGTGTTCGGCACCGGCCGCCAACCCAGCCATGCGGGGATCTATGTGGGTGAGGGCCGGTTCGTGCATGCGCCCTCGTCGGGCGGCACGGTGCGGCTTGACCACCTGCAGTCGCGCCACTGGGCGCGGCAGAACGCGGCGTTCCGGCGCCCCTGAGCGGGCTGCACTGCCTGGCGCCCTGGCGCTACGGCATAGCCGCAGGCGCCTGCACGGCCAGCCGCTGGTCCAGGGGCTGGGCAAAGGCGATGTGGTTGCCGTCCGGGTCGGCCACCATGATGATGCGCACGCTGCTGCTGTCCGACCGTTGGCCAATGTCCACGCCCATGCGCTGCAGCTGCTCGCCCTGCTCTTCGATGTCGTCCACCGACAAGGTGGCCGAACACTGCCCGGCACGCTGCGGCAGCTGGTAGACCTGCAACCATCCGCCGCGCGGAAAGCTCCATTCGGCCAGCTCGGGCATGGGGCACGAATCGGGCGCGCGGGCAAAGAGCGATTCGTACCATTGCACAGCGTCGGGCAGGCTTTTGACAGCGACGCTGGCCAGGGCGTTCTGGATGGGCATGGGATCTCCCGGGAGAAAGGCGGAATGAAAAGAGGGGACTGCCCAAGGTATAGGTGCCTGCAGCAGCGCAGGCCGTAGGACAGCGCCACAGGCCCCGGCCAGCCGCAGCGACAATCGGGGCCACCATGACCCACGCACACCGCTCCGCCACCCCCATCTCCACCCACGACACCACGCGCATTGACGACACGCGCATCAAGGCCGTGCGCCCCCTGATCACGCCCGCCTTGCTGCAGGAATGGCTGCCCACACCCGAGGCTGCCCAAGCCCTGGTGGAAAACAGCCGCGCCGCGATCTCGCGCATCCTGCACGGGCAGGACGACCGGTTGATCGTGGTGGTGGGCCCGTGCTCCATCCACGACCATGACCAGGCGATGGACTACGCCCGCCAGCTCAAGGCCCATGCGGACGCACTGCAAAACGATCTGCTGGTGGTGATGCGTGTGTATTTCGAGAAACCCCGCACCACCGTGGGCTGGAAGGGCTACATCAACGACCCGCACCTGGACGGCAGCTTTGCCATCAACGAAGGCCTGGAACTGGCGCGCCAGCTGCTGCTGGACGTGCTGGCGCTGGGCCTGCCGGTGGGCACCGAGTTCCTGGACCTGCTCTCGCCGCAGTTCATCAGCGACCTGGTGAGCTGGGGTGCGATTGGGGCGCGCACCACCGAAAGCCAGAGCCACCGCCAGCTGGCCAGCGGGCTGAGCTGCCCGGTGGGCTTCAAGAATGGCACCGACGGTGGCGTGAAGGTGGCCAGTGACGCCATCCAGGCGGCCAGCGCCGCGCATGCCTTCATGGGCATGACCAAGATGGGCCAGGCGGCGATCTTCGAGACCCGGGGCAACAACGACTGCCACGTGATCCTGCGCGGCGGCAAGCAGCCCAACTACAGCGCGGCCGATGTGGATGCGACCTGCGCCGTGCTCCAGGCCGCTGGTCTGCGCCAGCAGGTGATGATCGACGTGAGCCACGCCAACAGCAGCAAGCAGCACCAGCGCCAGATCACGGTGGCTGCCGATGTGGCCGAGCAGATTGCTGCGGGGGATGCACGCATCACCGGCATCATGATCGAAAGCCACCTGCAGGAAGGCCGCCAGGACATCGTGGCAGGCCAGCCACTCGCGCCCGGCGTGTCGGTGACGGATGCCTGCATCAGCCTGGCGCAGACGGTGCCCGTGCTGGAGAACCTCGCTGCGGCCGTGCGTGCGCGCCGCACCCGGGGCTGAAGCGGCATTTCTGAAGGCCGATCCGTTGGTTCTGCTGTGCGACACACCTGCATCGGCATCTGCCACGCACCCCGCATGGGCGGTGTAGCATTGCCTTTTTGCGGATGTGGCATGGCCGCGCCGCTTTCACCCCCGTATTGACCCCCATGTCGCCGACGCTTGTGTCCGCCTGCCAACCTGCCGCACCGGGCCGGTTGCGCGGGCGTGCGCCGCTGGGGCCGCAGCAGGCCGCCTGACGCCATGCAGCCAGCGCAAGCCACCGCAGAAGCCGCCCGGCTCCACGCACTGCAGTCTTACGCGATCCTCGACACACCCGCCGAAGAAGGCTTTGATCAGCTCGCCCTGCTGGCAGCACGGCTGTGCGGCTGCCCCATGGCAGTGGTCAATTTTGTGGACAGCGATCGCCAATGGTTCAAGGCTGCGGTGGGCGTGCCGTTTCAGCAGACCGAGCGGGCGATTGCGTTCTGCGCCCATGTGCTGGGCGGTAGCCGCGAACCCGTGGTGGTGCCTGACGCCACGCTCCACCCGGCCTTCGCCCACAACCCACTGGTGACGGGCGATCCCGGCATTCGCCTGTATGCCTGCGTGCCGCTGGTCAGCCCCGACGGCTTCACCCTGGGCACGCTGGCGGTGCTCGACACCAAGCCCCGCACGCTGGAGCCCGCCCAGATCGAGAGTCTGCAGGTGCTGGCTGGCCAGGCCATGGCGCAGCTGGAGCTGCGCCGCCAGCAGCGCCTGCTCTCAGAACTGGTGCAGGAACGCGACCAGATGCACGCCGAGATGCTGGCGCAGAGCGAGACCCTGCGGGTAGCAGGGCGCATTGCCCGCATCGGCGGCTGGATCGTCGAGTTGCCAGGCATGCAGCTGAACTGGTCGCAGGAAATCGCGGCCACCTTCGGCATCTCGGGCCGCATGGGGTCGGTAGATCAAATTCTGGATCTGTACCCGCCTCCCCACCGCAGGGTCATGCAAACGGCGTTTGAAAACTGCATGCGGATCGGCACACCGTTCGATGTCGAGGCGGAGCTCATCACGCCGGACGGCCGGCATTTCTGGGTGCGCACTGCGGGCCAGGCGGTGCGCAATGCCGAAGGGCGGATCGTGCGCGTTCAGGGCGCCTTCCAGGACATCTCGGCCCAGCGCATGGCGCACCAGGCACGCACCGAGAGCGAGGAACGCTTCCACCTGGTGTCGCGCGCCACGGCCGATGCGGTGTGGGACTGGAACCTGCATACCGATGCCATGTGGTGGAACGAGGGCATGCAGACGCTGTTTGGTGTGCCGCTGCATGAGCTGCCGCCCGACAGCACCTCCTGGACCCTGCGGCTGCACCCCGAGGACAGCGAAGAGGTGCTGCACGGTATTCATGCTGCCATCGACGGCACCGATGCGCACTGGTCGGCCGAATACCGCTTCCGGCGCAGCGATGGCAGCTACGCCTGGGTGTTCGACCGTGGCTTTCTGATCCGCGACCTGCAGGGCAAGGCGGTGCGCATGGTGGGCGGCATGGCCGACATCAGCGCGCAAAAAGAGGCCGAGCTCGCCGCTCAGCGCGACGCCATGCGGCATGCCGAACTGCTGCAGGTGCAGCAGCGCATCTCCTCGCTGGACATGGGCCTGCCCGAAGTGCTGCAGCTGGTGGCCGACACCGTGCTGCAGCAGACCGGCGCGAATGGCGCCATGGTGGAGTTGTTGCAGGGCCGCAATCTGGTGGCCCAGGCCTCGGCTGGCGACCATGTGCGCCCGGCTGGCAACCTGCTGCCGGTGGACC